>NZ_JBHUPT010000085.1:0-6125 GCF_049056525.1 Leisingera coralii
CTGCAAATAACGTCAACAGGGCCCGGAGCCGACCTCGGATGCATCACAGGATCGGCGCCATGTTGGCAACAAGAACGGCCCAGAGCGGTCACTCGCCACAGTAACCGGGCGCTGCGGTGCGGCCCGTCAGAGGAGACATTCGCTGCGCCCGCGAAGTCACGCGAAATGCTAACTCAAACACTGCGGGACTTTCCTGCTGTTCACTGCAAGTGCCCGATCTCCGCTGCAGATGCGAGGGGCTCCGGGAAAACGGGCGGAGAGCGGTCGGCACACTGGTCAAATCCAGAGTCAGCTTGCGTAAGATCACAAATCGCTTGCCTGGTCTTGTAACCTGCCTGCTTACTAAGCCGTTGGCGGTGGTGAGCGTTTGATGGCGATATAGGCGAACTTGTCATTCCAGCCCATCCGGATGCGCTGCTGCACGAGATGGACCTGCCCTTGCTCGAAGAGGGAGCGGGCCGCGGTTGCGGCCCTTCTATTGGCCAGGAGCCAATCGCGGGCATAGATCACCCTCACCCCGGGCTTGCCTTGGCCGATGGCCCGGATCAGCGCCTGCGCGGGGCAGGCGCTGCCGGTGACGTCAATTGTGGCGCCGGGCAGCATGGGCTCAGATCCGCGGCAGGGGGAAGGCAGGCTGGAAGCCTGTGCCCATCAGGCTTTCTTCAAACGGGAACTCCGACAGAAGTTCGATGCCGGTCTCAGTCACCAGAACCTGCTGCTCCAGTTTGACGCCTTCGTGGCCGCCTTCCTCGCCGATATAGCTTTCGACGCAGATGGTCATGCCCGCCTCGATCACCCCGTCATAGCCCGCATCAGGGAAGTCGCCGCGGTGGTAGAGATAGGGGTATTCCCCGGTCATCCCGCAGCCGTGCGAGGACAGGTAGTAGCGGTTGGCAAAGTACTTGTCCGGGATATCCCAGGCCTGATCGGCGTAATCGCGGAAAGTCATTCCCGCCTTCAGGATGCCCATGTTGTGGTACACCTGCTCCAGCGCGGTCTGATACAGGGTCTTTTGCAGGCCGGTGGGTTTGCCCGGGCCCGCATGGAAGGTGCGGGAAAAGTCGCTGTAATACCCGTGGCAGCCCACCACATCGGTGTCCAGCGCAACCAGTTCGTTCTCGCCGATCAGGTGATGCGCGGTTTCCTGGAACCAGGGGTTGGTACGCTCGCCGGCCGACAGCAGCCGGGTTTCGCAATAATCGCCGTTCTGTTCGATCACCGACTTGTGCAGCACCGACCATAGCTCATTCTCGGTCATGCCGGGGCGCAGGGCATCCCGCAGCTTGCCGACGCCGACCTCTGTGGCACGTAGGGAGGCACGGACGCATTTCATTTCCTCCGCTGACTTGATGGCGCGGGCCATCTCGACAGGCTCCTGAGCGTCAACCACCTGGAAACCCGCCTCCTGCATGGCGATCGCTGCGCCGGCGTTCATCCGCTCCATGCCGACGGTTGCGCCCCTGCCGGCCAGGCTGACAATAAGATCGCCGGTCTCGCGCGCCCACTCCCGCTCCCGTTCCACGATATGCGGCCCCGCGGCCACGAAGCTTGCGGTCTTGGCAGGGCGCACCTCGTCGACGGTCTCGTAGCCATCGGCCAGGTGCAGGCAGCCGGTGAACTCGAACAGGATCGAGCGGTCTGCAGTCAGCAGCAGATAGCGCGACGGCGCGTTGCGCATCGAGAAAATCTGCATATTGCGGGTGCCGGTGGCATAGCGGATGTTGATCGGGTCCGACAGGATCACCGCGCCGATGCCGCGTTTGGCCATCTCGGCGCGCACCCGGCCCAGACGGTAGAGGCGCACCGCCTTCAGATCGATGCCTTCGCTTTCCGGGGAGCGGTCCAGCAGGGCAATGCCCGATAGATCGCTGCGTTCGGCGTGCCAGTCAAAATTTGCCATGAGAGTCTCCATTGGCCGATTATCTGGCGCAGGATAGAAATTCATGTCACATCGTGTAAAATTCCTAATACTCTTGAGTTTCCCCAACTTCTGGTCATGAAAAGATACCGCAGATCCCTGCCTCCTCTCGATGGTCTCATCTTTTTCGAAGCTGCGGCGCGTCATCACAGCTTTTCCGCTGCGGCGGAGGAGCTGCTGGTCACCCAGACTGCAGTCAGCAAGCGCATCCGGCAGCTCGAAGATCACTTGGGCGTGGCCTTGTTTCTGCGTTCTGGCCGGGTGATCGAGCTTACGGACGAAGGCCGCAGACTGGCTGAGCAGAGTGCCATTCTGCTCGACTTTACCGAAGCGGCCCTGGCCAGCGTTGCCTCACGCCCCGATGCCCCGGTGCGTATCGCCGCCAACAGCGCGGTGTCGCTATTCTGGCTTTCGCAGCGGCTGAAAGGCTTTGGTTTGTCTGATCGGGCCTGCCCGGTCGAGCTTGTGTCCTCCGATCTGCCGGCTGCCCTGCTCGACGATGCGAACGACATTGCCATTCTGCATGGATCGGGGAGATGGCGGGGCCGTGCAGCGATCCCGCTGCTTCCCGACGTTCTGGTGCCGGTGATCTCTCCAGGGCTGGCGCAACAAGCAAGCATAGGCGCCGGTCAATCGATCTCGCTGCTTGAACCGGAAAAGCGTCCGCCCTTGCTGAATTTTCCCAGGATAACACCGGACTGGACCAACTGGGACAACTGGGGCAACACCCTGGAAGTGAAAGGTTGGCCGCGAACCGAATGCGGGACTTTTGCCCGGTCGATCGGTGCCGCTCTTGAAGGCGCTGGCATCGCGCTGGCCAGCCCGCATATCCTGTCAGCCGAGCTGGCCAGCGGGCAATTGCTGCAGCTTTCCCCCGTGGCGCAGTCAAGCCAGCACGCATATTTCCTGACATATTCGGATGAGCGGCACCTGCGCCCGGATGCCAAGCGGCTTGTCGACTATCTGGCCGGAAATGCCGGTTGAGCTGCCGGGGCCTCCATCACAGCGGGCGTGGCTTGGAAAAGAGTGATGGGGCCGGTTTCCCGGCGCCATCTTGCTTCTAACTTGAACAGCTTGCCTTCGTAAATTTCTGCAAAGGCCGGGAAACCCGGGATCAGAAAAAACCCAGTTTATTGGGGTTGTAGCTGACCAGCATGTTCTTGGTCTGCTGGTAATGGTCCAGCATCATCTTGTGGGTTTCGCGCCCGATGCCGGATTGCTTGTAGCCGCCGAAAGCTGCGTGTGCCGGATAGGCGTGGTAGTTGTTCACCCAGACGCGCCCTGCTTCGATATTGCGGCCAAAGCGATAGGCGCGGGTGCCGTCGCGGGTCCACACGCCGGCGCCGAGGCCGTACATTGTGTCATTGGCAATAGCGAGTGCTTCTTCCTCGTCCTTGAAGGTGGTGACAGATACCACCGGACCGAAGATTTCCTCCTGGAAGACCCGCATCTTGTTGTGGCCCTTCAGAATGGTCGGCTGCACGTAAAACCCGTTGGACAGATCACCGTTGAAGCGCGCGGCTCCGCCGCCGGTCAGCACCTCGGCGCCTTCCTCGACGCCGATGGTCAGATAGGACAGGATCTTGTCCTGCTGCTCCTGGCTGGCCTGGGCACCGACCATGGTCGCCATGTCGCGCGGATCGCCCTGCTTGATGGCTTTAACCCGCGCGATGCACCGTTTGATGAACTCCTCGTAAATGTCTTCCTGGATCAGCGCGCGGGAGGGGCAGGTGCAGACCTCACCCTGGTTGAAGGCGAAGAGGACGAAGCCTTCGACCGCCTTGTCGAGGAAGGCGTCGTCTTGGGCCATCACGTCAGAGAAAAAGATGTTGGGGGACTTGCCGCCCAGTTCCAGCGTCACCGGGATCAGGTTTTCGGTCGCAGCCTGCATGATCACGCGGCCGGTCTCGGTGGAGCCTGTAAAGGCAATCTTGGCGATGCGCGGCGACTTGGCGAGCGGCCCGCCCACTTCCGGCCCCATGCCGTTGACGATGTTCAGCACGCCCGCGGGCAGCAGGTCGGCGATGACCTCGATCAGAACCATGATCGCGGCCGGGGTCTGTTCGGCGGGCTTCAGCACGATGCAATTGCCGGCAGCCAGTGCTGGGGCCAGCTTCCACGCTGCCAGCAGAACAGAGAAGTTCCAGGGGATGATCTGGCCGACAACGCCAAGCGGTTCGTGAAAGTGATAGGCGACCGTGTCGTTGTCGATCTCTGACATGGAGCCTTCCTGGCCGCGCAGGACACCGGCGAAGTAGCGGAAGTGGTCAACCGACAGCGGAATATCCGCGGCGGCGGTTTCCCGGATCGGCTTGCCGTTGTCCCAGGTTTCCGCAGTGGCAATCAGCTCAAGGTTTTCCTCGATCCGGTCAGCGATCTTCAGCAGCAGGTTTGACCGTTCCGCAGCAGAGGTCTTGCCCCAGGCGTCCTTGGCTGCGTGGGCTGCATCCAGCGCCAGCTCCACGTCCTCGGCGGTGGAGCGCGCCACCTCGCAAACCTTGGCGCCGGTGATCGGGGTGATGTTGTCGAAATACTGCCCTTTGACCGGGGCGACGAACCTGCCGCCGATGAAATTGTCATAGCGGGTCTTGAACGGCGAGGCATGCTCACCCGTGATCTGGGTCTGTTCGTTCATGGTGTCCTCCTCTGGTCCCGGTCCTCCGCCGGGAATGCCAAAGAAGATGCTGGCAGGATTGCATGCTGTCAGCCCGATCCGGCCGGTCCCTTGCCGCAACCTGTCTCAGGAGTGAGACAGGTCAGGCCTGGTTTCAGCCGATCCCCAGCCGTTTCATGCGCCGATAAAGGGTTGCCCGCCCGATTCCGAGATTGCGCGCGGCCGCAGAGACGTTGCCGTTTGCCCGCGAGAGCGCCCGGTTCACCGCTGCCCGTTCCGCCTTTTCGAAACCGGTCGGGCCGTCCTCGCGTCCGAAGAGATCCGATGCAGGAAGCGATGTGATCGGGCCTGCGTGGTTCAGTCCAAACGCCTTGCGGGCACCGCGGGTGGCCCCGAGAACAAGGTCGTCCTGATCCACCGCCAGCAGCATGGCTGCCTCGCTGTCATCGGTGTTGGCTACGATGATCCGCGCACCCGGAAAGGCGGCGCGGAAGTTGTCCGTCTCGATTTGCCGGGCGGTCTGAGCCACCATCGCTGCGATAAGCTGGTTGAAAGCCTCGGTCTGGTCAGCGCGGGCGGAGGAAACGTCGAGTGCGCCGATCAGTTCGCCTTCGGGTCCGAAGATCGGCGCGTCCATGCAGCTCATGCCCGTATTGCGGGCGTGGAAATGCTCATCGCGGTGAATGATCACCCTGCGGCCTTCCGCGATGCAGGTGCCAATGCCGTTGGTGCCTTCCGAGGCTTCCGACCAGTCTGATCCCGGCGCCAGTCCCCAGGCCTCGAAGGTGGAAACATCGCTCTTGGATGTCCGCAGGTCCAGCACCACGCCCTCCGCATCTGTCAGCAGCACCCCGCAGCCGGAACTGCCGACCAGCTGGAACAACGCGTCAAGTTTAGGAGCGGCCACCAGCATCATCGCCTCGGATTGCCCGCGCCGTTCCGCAAGTGCCTGCTCAGTGATACGCTGAACGCCTCTCTTTTGCCCGGGGTCCAGCCCGTGGTGATCGAGTGATCGCCGCCACGACGCTGCCAAGCGTGACCGCGCAGCAGCGCCTGGATGGCTCGTGACCTCTACCACGCGTTCGACATGCCGTGAATCTGAACCCAAATCGAAGATCCTCCCGGTCTCAACACTCGCAAGTTTTTTGCCTTTTGCAAAGAACGCCTTCATCTCTGGGCTGATCTTGGGAGAAAGGCGGCGGAAGCCAACCAGCAGAACGGTCCCGCGTTCCGGTCATTCGGTTTCCTTAGATGCTGCACCATCCACGAAGCCAGGATTGACGGGCTGCAGCACAGCATCCACGGTGTCTGTTGGGCGTAGCCTTCGGGCTGTCCTCACTTAGCCGAGGGGAAACCGTCGGCCGAATGCTGGGTTGGTTCTGGTGTTGGCTGAGAGCCCTTTTGCCTCGCAAGCGGTAGCAGCATTTTACTGCTGCTGCATATTCATGCGGGAAAGACGGGCCAGACCAGACCTTCGCCAGGGAGGTTATCGCTGCGTCGCAACTTACCCGAAGCTGCTCTCTGTTTGCAGAAGCGTCAAGCACGGGTTCTATAGCCGTTCGGGGTCTTGGTTCTCTACGAAGTCGGTGTTTC
>NZ_JBHUPT010000086.1:0-43323 GCF_049056525.1 Leisingera coralii
GGCGTCACCAGCCCGTCATCGTGACAGAGCCGGAAAAATCCAGCTTCTGGCGGTCCAAGGTTGGGGCTCAGAGCAACCACGGCCCCCTTGCACTGGAGTTTATTCTTGAAAAAGGTGGCGCTGCCTACGCCAAGCAGGGCTCTGTACTGCCCTTTCTTAAAACGGGGCAAATCAGCATTTTCGAAGAAGCGGTCAAATTCGCCCACCCCGTGTATATTGTCCGTCCGGCTGATATCCCCAACCCAGCGCTGGACCAGGCTGTCGCTCTGCTACGGAAAATCGTAAGTGACGAGTCCGCCGTAGAAAACTAGCAGGCTCGCTCAGGCGGAGCGGCAGACTTCCACGCCTATGCGGATGATCTCGCTGCTCTATGTGCCACTTGCCTTACTCTGGGTGTGGGCCTTTGGCTTAGGCGGGATCCTGGCGGCGGCGGTGGCGGTCAACCTGACCGCCGTCGCTGGAGCTGTCTGGCCCGCACGGCGCACCAGGCTGTGGCCGCAAAGCGCCCGGATCACCCGGCACATTGCGGCGTGAAGCCGCGTCGGCCCTAAAAAATTCCGGCCACTATGATGCCGCGGGGAACCTTTCGGTGTGGCGGGCGTTGAAAGGGCAGCCAGATGCGCGCCCTGGCGGGCAGCCGCATCAAACAGGATGACCCCGCCGGTGGCCGCCGTTTTCAGGAAACCGCGGCGTGGATGACCGGTCCAACGCAAGCCGCAGCGTCTCGGGCCGCGATACGGGCGCCCTACCCGGCTCCCTCGTACCGGCTTTCCGGACAAGCAGGAGACCGATGATGAGCCCCACTGACAAGCGCGTGCTTGCCGAAGAGGAAAAAGAACGCGAGGCAGTAGAGGAGGCCACCGGCCTGTCCGCCAAGCTGATTTTCGAGACTATCAGACTGGAAGGCGAGGAGGAGCTGAGGCGCCCGGTGCGAGCCCTGTGGTGGTTGGGTCTGGCGGCAGGGCTGCTGATGTCCTTTTCGGTCTGGGGCGAGGCGATCCTGCGCTCAAGCCTGCCTGAAAGCAGCTGGCGGTTCATCGTTGAGAACCTTGGCTACAGCCTGGGGTTCGTGCTGGTCATTCTGGGCCGGATGCAGCTGTTCACGGAAAACACCATCACGACCGTGGTGCCGGTGACCCTTTGCCCGACGTGGCAGTCGTTCCGGCGCACCGGCCGGCTGTGGGCGGTGGTGCTGACGGCAAACGTCGCGGGCGCCTTCATCGCTGCTGCATTCCTGGCATTTACGCCTGTCATGTCCGCCCCGATGGCAGAGGCGATGCTGGCGCTGAGCCATCATGCAACCGGCATGCCCTGGGCCGAAGGGCTGGTGCGCGGCATCCCAGCGGGCGTGCTGATTGCAGCACTGGTCTGGATGCTGCCCCAGGCCAATGGCTCGGAATTGCGGCTGATTATCCTGATCACCTGGCTGATCGCTCTGGGCGATTTCACCCATATCGTTGCGGGGTCGGTCGAAATGGCCTTTCTGATGGTTCAGGGTGAACTGCCCCTGATGCCCGCGCTGTTCCGCTTCTTCCTGCCGGTACTGGCTGGCAATGTGATCGGTGGGACCGCAGTATTCACTCTCCTGACCTGGGCCCAGATCCGGCCGGAAGTGAAAGAGGCTGAGGAAAAAGAGGGCGGCGGGCTGAGGACTTGAGCCACCGTTCGCAGCGTCTTTCACATGCAGGCCGCATCGCGGAGGCGGGTGATGACTGGAAACTAAGCGGCCAATCGCTTTCAGCGCCGCCGCGGTCAGTAATCCCTCGGCTGCCTGGCGGCGGGTTCCAATCCTGACTGCTGCGCCGCTCCTTCGAAACTCGGGGCGGCGAACACGGTGACACCGGTGCCTCTCAAATCTGCCAGATCGCGCTCGTCCGCGCCGCTCAGCCCGTCTGCCGGCACCCGCAGCAGCACCGCGGAAATCCGGCCCGGATGGCGGCGGATGGCAGCGGCGTAGATGGAGGCGTCTTTCTGTCCCGTGTCGCCGATCAGCACCGCTGGCAGCGATGGATGCGCGCTCAGCAACAGGTCGATGCTTTGCCCCTTGTGGCTGCCGTGGCCTGCGGAGATGAACTGGGTTTCGCTCAATCCAAGGTCCCGCAGGAACATCGGGCCGCGCACCACCCCTGCCTGCCGGAACACCCGTGCCAGAAAGGCATGCATGTTCCAGGGAGAGGAGCTGACGTAATACACAGGATTCCGCCCGCCTTCCGACAGCTGGCGGAGCAAATCCGCCGAGTCCGGAAAGACGTGCCGCGTCAGTGCATTACCGCTAAACGTGGTCCACAGGTTCCGCGCCAGCGAATAGGCGGAGGTCTGCAGGACCGTGTCGTCAATGTCGGAAACCACTAGGAACCGGGCATCCGGACGCGGGACCAGCACCGGGCACGCGGTGTGCGTGCCGCCATCCTCGATGGCAACCTGGATGTCATGCCAGCCCGGCCCCCGGCCCGGCGGCAGCGGCAGCGGCAGCTGGAAATACCCCTCTTCATCACTGACCGCTGTGGCGCCGTCGTGGCAGACGGTAACACCGGCGACTTCATCCGTCAGGAAGAGCGAGATCATCTGCCGCACATTGCGCAGAACGCTTTGGCCGTCGCGCGGGGTGCTGCGGCGCAGTTGTGTCAGCACACGGCCGCGCACGATCAGATGCTCCGGCGTGGCGTATCCGATATAGGGGTCGATCACCAGCTCAGCACCGCGGCGCGGCCTGCGCGGCAGAAACCTGTCGATCAGGCGCTCGGCACGCAGGGCGGTGCGGTGCAGGGCTTTCTTGAGCATGTGAAACCTCGTTGCTGTGTCAGGTATACAACGCGCGAGGTTCCGATAAAGTGCCCGGCTCCGGTCTGATACCGGAACCGGGTTCAGGGCCTGTGCTGAGGCACCGTGTCAGCAGGCGGCGGTCACGATGATTTCCACCTTCAGCTCGGGCCGTGCGAGCTTGGCCTCGCCGCAGGCCCGGGCCGGGGCATGGCCCTGGGGCACCCAGGCGTCCCAGACCGCGTTCATCTCGGCAAAGTCCTTCATGTCGGCGAGCCAGACAATCGCCTGCAGGATCTGCTGCGGCGAGGAGCCGGCCTTCTCCAGCAGCGCCTCGACGCGGGACAGGCAGTCGCGGGTCTGTTCGGCCACATCGGCGCCGTCTCCGACCTGGCCGCAGAGATAGGCCACACCGTTGTGCTTCACGATCTTGCTCATGCGGGGGCCGGTTTCAATCCGTTCAATCATCTCTTTCTCCTATTCGGCGGCATTGGCGGATGGTTCTTCCATCGCTGCCAGTTCGCCCAGTGTCACAGGTTTTATCGGCGGCCGGATCCGGTAGTAACCCGTTTCATCCGGCGTCTGACCGTTGGCCTCGGCCAGCAGCGCAGTCACCGTCAGCCCGCAGTAACGGCCCTGGCAGGGTCCCATTCCGGCCCGCCCAAAGGCCTTGGCCTGGTTCGGGCCAAGGCAGCCGAGCTTGGCATAGCTGCGGATGTCGCCCGCGGTGACTTCCTCGCAGCGGCAGACGATGGTGCTGTCCGCGGGCTGCAGGGCTGCGCCGTAGGGCGGGTAGGCCGCATCCAGGAACGGCCGCACCGCGGTTTCCCGGCTGCGCCGGCTGAACAGCGGCGCGGCAAGGCGGTCGCGCTCCTGCGCGGTGATCCTGCCCAGCTCCTCTGCCGCTTTCAGCGCGGCGATGCGGCCCGCAAATTCGGCGGCCATGGCACCGCTGATGCCGGCGCCATCCCCGGCGATCAGGACGCCGTCCTTGGCGGTCTCGCCCCATGTGCCGGTTTCGGGCACAAAACACTGCTGCGATTCGGACCAGACATGCAGCACCCCGATCGAGCGGGCGGCCTGGGTGTTCGGCACCACCCCGTGATGCAGCAGGACGGTGTCGCAGGCGATGCGGTGATCCCGCCCCTTGCTGCGGAAGGTCACCGCTTCGGCCTGGGTGCTGCCCGCCACCGCGAGCCTGGTTGCACCGGTATAGCGCGGCACGCCGGCGCTTTTGATCTCCGCCAGCATCTTCAAGCCCTTGGCCAGGTAGCGCCAGCCGCGCAGCGCTCCGGGCAGGTGGCGGCCAGCTGCCAGCGGGCTGGCCGCGGTCTGGGTTTCGACCAGCGCCAGCGGCGGCGTGCCGGCGCGCACCATCTGCGCCGCAATGAGGTAGAGCAGCGGCCCGCTCCCGGCGAGCACCGCGCGGCGCGGCAGCACGCCGGACTGCTTCAGCAGGATCTGCGCGGCGCCTGCGGTCATCACCCCGGGCAGGGTCCAGCCGGGCATGGGCATCGGGCGCTCCAGCGCGCCGGTTGCCAGGATCACCCGCTCCGCCTCCACCTGCTCACCGCGGCCATTGCGGGTGAAGGAGATGCGGAAACCGTCCTCAATGGCCCAGACAACGACGCCGGACAGATGGCTGATCCCTGTCTGGTGAAGGTTTTCTGTCAAGGACATACCATGAAGGTACTCCTGGCCAAGGATGGCGCCGCGCGGGCCGGCAGCGCGGTCCACGTCGCGGTATATCTGCCCGCCGGGGCGGGTCTGCTCATCCAGCAGGGTGACGCTCAGGCCCCTTTGAGCGGCTTCCGCAGCTGCGGCCATACCACCCGGGCCGGCGCCAATAATGGCCAAGTCACACCGCTGCATCGGAAGCCTCCGCTTCATGCGGGCGGGCAATCCGCATGCCCTCTTCCACTTCGAGCATGCAGGCCTGCTGCACGCGGCCGCCAATCTCCACCAGGCACTCGAAACAGGCGCCCATCATGCAGAACGGTGCCCGCGGCGCGCCGGAGACGGGCGTGTGGCGGAACACCTGCACGCCGGCAGCCAGCATCGCGGCGGCCAGGTTGGCGCCTGCGGGCAGCTCCAGCGGCTGGCCGTCGAACCAGACCCGCACGCGGGGGGCGTTGTCCTGCAGCTCAAGAAACGGGGAATCGGTCTTCACTGAACACCTCCAGATCAGGGGCGGCAGCAGTGCCTTCCAGCCAGTCCGGCAGGAACAGCGCGTGGGCCGCGGCTAGGGTGATGCCGCTGTGGCAGGTGACAAGGTAAGCGCCCGGCATCTCCGGGCTCTCCTGATAGATCGGCAGGCCGTCGGGCGACAGGATGCGCAGCGCGCCCCAGCTTCGCACCAGCTGCGCCTTGGCTAGCGCCGGATAGGCCGCGATGGCCTCAGCGGCCAGACCGGACAGGCCCGGCTGCGTCACACCGTCGTCCAGCCCCACCTCTTCGTTGGTGGCGCCGATCTGGATGCCGCCCTCGTCCACCTGGCGGGCAATCAGCGAGGGGCGGTTGATCATCTTCGGCAGCTTCTCGGTGATCAGCACCTGGCCGCGCTGCGGCCGCACCGGGGCCTTGAAGCCCAGCTTGGGGCCAAGTTCCATCGCGCCGAGGCCCGCGGACAGCACAACCCTGTCTGCCGTCACCGTGGTGCCGTCGCTGCAGTGGACGGTGAACGCATCCGGTTTGGCAACCGAGGTCACGGTTTTGCCGTTCAGGACTTTGCCGCCCAGCCGCCGCACGTCCTCTGCCAGCGATACCAGCAGCCGCAGCGGGTTTGCGTGGCCGTCCTGGTGATGCAGGATCGCGCCTGCCACCTTGGGGCCGATATGCGGCTCCTCGCGGCTGAGCGCGTTGCGGCCCAGAACCTCGTAGGGGTAGTTGCCGCCCAGCTTGTCCTTCAGGGCGTCGTATTGCGCGACGGTGGCGTAAAGCGTCTCTTCGGAGAAATGCAGGTCATAGCCGCCGTTCTGCTGCAGCCCGATGGACCGGCCGGTGCTGTCTTCCAATTCCTTCGCAAAGCCGCCCCAAGCAGCCGCGGACTGCTGGCTCCAGCTGGCATAGCGCGGCTGCTTCATGCCCTTGGACTGGACCCAGACCAGGCCGAAGTTGCCCCGGCTGGCGCGGAACGAGCCGTCATCGCCGTCCAGCACCGTGACGCGCTTGCCGCGCCTCAGCAGCCCCCAGGCCACGGACAGGCCGACAACGCCGCCGCCGATCACTGCATAATCTGCTTCCATCCTGCCGTTTCCCAAAGGTTGGCTGCGGTTGCGGGGCGGCGCGCGGCCGCCCCTGTCTTTGATGCGGGGTTACTTGCCGATCTGGTCAAGAATGCCCTGGCCCCAATCGGCGCCAACGTCTTCCAGAACCACCGGCCAGACATCGCTGCGCACCTTGGCAGCCATTGCGGCCAGTTCCTCGTCGCTCAGCGCGACAATCTTGGCGCCCAGGTCATCGGCCAGACGCTGTTCCCATTTGCCCTGATCCTCTTCGGCAACGGTCCAGCGCTGCGCCTCGAAGTCGGCAGCGGCAGCTTTCAGCGCCTCCTGGTCCTCCGCATCCAGCTCAGCCAGCGAGCCGTTGGAGATGATCATGTACCAGACCTCAAAGTGGGTGTTGGCAGGCACATAGGCCTTGGTCACATCGCGGAACGAGGCGTAGTAGCCTTCGGCGCCGGAGCCGATCACGCCGTCAACCACACCGGTCTGGATCGCGGTGAAGGCTTCGGAGAAGGGGATCGGCGACGGGATGTAGCCCAGGGCCTCGCCGGTCAGCTGGAAGCTCTTGATGCCGGGCACGCGAACCTTGATGCCGTTGGACTGGGACGGGTCGCCGGGGTTGACCGGATCGGTGTTCAGCGCAACGCCGCCGAAGTACACCGGGTAGGCCGCCAGCATGGTGATGTCCTGCTCGGCATAAAGCTCCGCCATCACGTTGCGCACCGGGCCGTCCGGGCCATAAATCGCACGCGCCTCGGCCCAGTTGTTGGCCAGATAGGGGAACGAGCTGATCTGCATCCGGCGGTCCGCCGCGGCGGCTGCGGGCTGGGTCGCCATGTCGATGGCGCCGACGCTGATGCGTTCCTGCACTGTGGTGTAATCGCCCAGGGCAGAAGCCGGGAAGATGTTGATCGAAACGTCGCCGCCGGTGGCCTCGTCCACCTGGGCTGCAAAGGCGCGCA
This sequence comes from Leisingera coralii, assembly GCF_049056525.1. Taxonomy (NCBI): domain Bacteria; kingdom Pseudomonadati; phylum Pseudomonadota; class Alphaproteobacteria; order Rhodobacterales; family Roseobacteraceae; genus Leisingera; species Leisingera coralii. The sequence continues at coordinate 6,947 of NZ_JBHUPT010000086.1, forward strand.
GCTCCTTGTCGATGGTGGTGTCCTGAGGGCGCACGTGGCTCATCTTCAGGTCGGCGGCCTGGGCGAGGCCCGCCAGCGACATCAGGGCAGCGGCAGCGGTGCCGGTCAGAAAGTGTTTCATGGGTAGTCTCCTCCGTAGGGTGTCAGATGTGTGTCTGGGGTGGTTCAGTAGCCGAAGAAACGCGGCAGAAAGAGCGACAAGTCGGGCCACAGCGAGGTCAGGAAGACCACCGGCACATAGCCTGTCACGATCAGGATCATCGCGGGCGGGATCACCTTGGTGACCTTCACGTTGCCGATCCGCGCGCCAAGGTAGAGGATCGAGGCATAGGGCGGGGTGACGCCGCCCATCGCGGTGTTCACACCCATGATCGCGGCGAACTGCACCGGGGTGACGCCGATCGCCTGCATCAGCGGCAGCAGCAGCGGCGCGATCAGGATGATGGCGGTGACGTCGTTCACGACCATGCCGACCAGGAACAGCAGGATGTTGATGAAGATCAGCAGCAGCACCTTGTTCTCGGTGATCTCGAAGATCGCACTGACCATCTTCTGCGGGATCGCTTCATAGACGAACATCTGGCTCAGGATCATCGAGAACAGGATCATCACCATGATCGCGCCTACGGCGGTCGCGGCTTCCTTGCCGGCCTCCAGGAAGCTGTTCCACTTGAGGCCCTTGTAGATGAAGAAGCCGACCGGCAGCGCATAGATCACTGACAGGGCCGCGGCTTCGGTCGGGGTCATGATGCCGCCATAGATGCCGCCCAGGATGATCACCGGCATCAGCAGCGCCGGGGTGGCGTTGAAGCCCTTCTTCGCCACGTCGCCAGCCAGCTGCGAGAAGCCGGGCGCGTCGTCCAGCACCAGGTTGAACTTGCGGCTCATCCACAGGTTCATGGCCGAGAAGTTGAACATGATCAGCAGGCCCGGCCCCAGGGTCGCCAGGAAGCAGGCGAGGATCGAGGTGTCGGTCACCCAGCCATAGACGATCATGGTGACCGACGGCGGGATCAGCAGGCCCAGGATGGATGAGTTGGCAATCAGTGCGGTGGCGTATTCCCGCGGGTAGCCGCGTTTTTCCATCTCGGGGATCAGCAGCGGGCCGATGGCGGCAATGCCGGTCAGGCCGGAGCCGGAGATCGCGCCGATGATGGCGCAGCTGACCGCCGCCACAACGCCCAGGCCGCCGCGGATGTGGCCGATGAAGGCATTGACGAAGTTCAGCAGCGAGGCGGCAATGCCGCTGGCTGACATGATGGTGCCTGCAAGGACGAACAGCGGAATGGCCAGCAGCACCGGGTTGCCCAGCTGCTGGGACCCCCACAGCATCATGCCTTTCATGGTCACATCGCCGAGGAAGTACATGATCATCAGGGCGGCGCCAAAGCAGTACGGCAGCGGCACACCAAGGGTCAGCGTCAGCACCAGGACGGTGATGGCAAGAAGGGCGATCTCGATCATTTTGCGGCTCCGGGGCGCAGGGCATTGACGTGGCGCACCAGGTGCACCGCGGTGTAGAGCATCATCAGGGCCAGTCCGGCCACCAGTGCTGCTTCGGAATAGAATGTCGGCAGGTAGAGCGTCGGGCTCTCTTTCCAGACCCGCCAAGCGTACATGGTGTATTCCCAGGCCCAACTCAGCAGCCACAAACCGACGGTCAGGCTGATAATTTCACCGATAATCGCCAGCACGGTGTGGCCGCGCTCTGTCTTGATGGCGATTTCCAGAACGTTGGCGCGGATGTGGGTATCCTCGCGCGAGGCGTTCACGGCGCCGAGGATATACAGCCAGATGGTCGGGTAGAGCATGGTCTCTTCCAGCCCCATCACCGGGATCTGCAGCAGATAGCGGGTGACCACCTGCACGAACTGACCCAAGGCGACCAGGCAGATCAGACCCGTCAGCAAGTATTTCGAGAATGTGTCCATCGGTCCTCCTTCCGGTGTCCCCTCACCGGGTTTGGCGGATTTGGCTGGACAAAGGGCATAAGATCAATTTCAAAATATCTCTGACTCCATAAATTGCCTTGATACCCATGCCATGAACTTCTCGATCCGCCAGATCTTCACCTTCCGCGAGGTCATGCGCAGCGGCTCCATCTCCCAGGCCGCGCGCACCGTCGGGCGAACCCAGCCCGCTGTCAGCACGATGATCTCGACGCTGGAGGGCGAACTGGGCTTCAGCCTGTTTGTCCGCGAACAGGGCAAATTGATCCCGACGCCTGAAGCGCGGTTCTTTCTGGAGGAATGCGAAACCGTCCTGGAACGCATCGAGCGGATCGAGCGCACGGTGAGCAAGATCCGTTCGCACGAGGCCGGCAAGCTGCGCGTCGCCTGCCACCCGGCGGCGGCCGGGCTGTTCATGCCGCGGATTCTAACGGATTTTCTGCAAGGCAAGGATGAGCTCGAGGTCTCGCTCATCATGCGGTCGTCGGATGTGATCGAGGATCTGATCGCCTCGCAGCAATACGACATCGGATTTGCTGAAACCCCCGTGCCGCGCCCGTCCATCAACCAAATGGATTTCGACCTGGAAAGCGTCTGCATTGTCCCGGAAAGCGATCCGCTGGCTGCGGCCGAAGAGATCACACCGCAGGATCTGGACGGGGCGCCGATGGCGGTACTGTTCGAAAAGCACCCCATGACAGCCCGGACAGAGGCCGCGTTTCAGCGCAGCGGCTGCCGGTTCCGCAAGCGGCTGGAACTGCGCACCTGGGCACCCGGCCTGCAGTTTGTTGCGGCTGGCATGTGCTACATGATTTGCGACATGATCACCGCCTATGGGTGTCTGCAGCAGCGCCAGACAACCGCAGGGCTGGCGATTCGCCGGTTCACGCCGCGAATCGGCTCCAGCGTTTCGATTCTCACACCCGGCTACGCCACACAGTCCCTGACCTCCGAAGCCTTCACGGCGCGGCTCTGCAGTGCCATCGAAAACATGCAGACTGAAATGGAAACCTGCCTCAACCGGCAGCCATAGGTGCACAGGCATCTGCCGGCGGCTCCCCGCCGGCAGCGCCCATTCATCAGTTGCCGTTCAGCGGTGCCTTCAGCAGCACCGGCTTGCCGCCTGACATATCGATCCAGGCATTGGTGCCGTTCAGCCTGGACCCGGCGATGTTGTCTTTGTCGAAATGGATCTCGAACTGCTCCGGCCCATGCGCATAGGCAACGACCAGTCCGTATTCCGGGTCCAGGAAGCCGCCATGCGGCTTGAGGCCGGGATAGCTGATCCGCCATGCCTCTCCCTCCGGGCCAACATGGCCAAGCGTCAGCTTGCCGATGACATCTCCCGGCAGCCCAAAGAACCAGACCCAGGGACCGCCGGACACGATGGTCATCACCTCGTCGATGCCGGTGCCGTCTTCGGCGTGGTTGACGTGCAGTGGGCCGAATTTCTTGTGCACCCAGGCCCGGGTCTCCGCATCCATCTTGTTCATGTCGTAGACCTTGGGATAGGGCGCGACGCCCGGTTCCGAGGTGGTGAGCGAACCGCCGTTTTCGACCGTGGGCTCGCGCCCGGCAGCTTTGATCTCGGCCAGCAGATCTTCGCGGGTCAGCCCGAAGTCTGAGATCAGCTGCGCCTCTTCCGCCGCAGTGATCGCGCGGCTGCGGGAGGCTTTCAGAACCGGCAGCGCCTGGTCCGGGATTGCAACCGTGCTGACGCGGACGCCCACGCTGCGCAGAACCGCGTTCACGTCCTCCACACCCACAGCTGCGGCGCGGCCGTCAGTGTATTCCAGTTTCAGAAGGCCGGCGGTCTCCTCCGCACCGGCAAGGCCTTGGGCCGGCAGCCACAGCACGGTTGCCGCCACGGCAAGTTTCGCAATCAGTTTCATGAGGGAAGTCTCCAATTCAGGTTTCGGGGCTGTGCTCAGGCCGTCGGCCGGTCTCTCTGCCATCACAGGTCTCCCAGGTGACCCGGCCAAAGTATTTGGTTTCCTGAGGGCCGATAATCGGGGTAAGGGGAAACCTGATGTTGAGAAAAACTCACCTATAGCCCGAGGATACCGATGGAAGGAATGGGAGACATCCCTGTTGTCGTGGCGGTAGCCGAAACACATGGGTTCGCAGCTGCGGCACGCCGGCTGGGGGTTTCCAAATCCGCTGTCAGCAAGCGGATCACGCTGATTGAAAAGCGGCTGGGGGCGCAGCTCTTTCACCGTTCCACCCGCAATGTCAGCCTGACCGAAGCGGGCGAGCATTTCTACGCCCATGCCGTCCGGGCGCTGGAGGCCGCGCAAGAAGCGGAGGACAGCGTCCAAGCCTTGCAGGAAGCGCCCAAGGGGAGGCTCAGGGTGAATGTGCCGATGGCCTTCGGGCGCCTGCATGTAGCGCCGCTGATTTCAGAGTTCCTCTCGCGCTATCCCGGCGTGTCGGTGGACATGGTGATGGATGACCGGGTAACCGATCTGTTCGCCGATGGCTTCGATCTGGCCCTGCGCGGCGGGACGCTGGCGGACTCCTCGCTGGTCGCCCGTAAAATTGCGCCCCTGCACAATATTCTGGCCGCCGCCCCGGAGTATCTGGAGCGGTTTGGCACACCTGAAGCCGTTGCTGACCTCAGCCGTCATAACTGCCTGCAGTATTCCTACAGCCGGGACTTTCAGGAATGGGTCTTTCACTGCGGCGGCAAGCTGGAAACCTTCCGGCCGCAGGGCAGCTACAGCGTCAACAACGGCGAAGCGCTGCGGGAGGCGATGCTGGGCGGAACGGGCATCGGCCGGCTGCCAAGTTTCACCGCAGGCCCCGACCTGGCCGCGGGACGGCTGGTAAGGGTGCTGCCGGACTGTCCGCTGCCGTCGCAGACCCTTTATGCGATCTACCCCGAACGCCGCCATCTGCCCGCGAAGGTGCGCGTGTTCATCGACTTCATTCTTGAGCATCTCGGCGGCGAAGTTCCGCCCTGGGACCGCGACGCAGGCCTGTGAAACCGGCGGAAATGCAGCGGTATGCCTGCCGTTGATGGCAGGTTTGTTTCGTTTAAAATCAGTATTTTGCCATACGTTTCCCGGGCGAAAATCTGCCTCGGCGGCGTATCTCCCGGGAACCTTTGCGGAATACGGCGCGTTGTCCGGCTGAAGCAACCCGAAAGGACAGTACCATGAAACCTTCCTATATTTTCGCCGCCGTGGCCGGCATTGTTGTGCTGGCTTTTGCTGTTTACATGATCGACATCGACCAGACCGAGGAAACCCGCCTGCCTGACGTCGATGTCAGCGTCGAAGGCGGCCAGCTGCCTGAATTCGACGCCGACGTCGGCGACATTGAAACCGGCTCCAAAGACGTGACCGTGACCGTTCCGACCGTCGACATTCAAAGCCCGGAAGAAGACGCCAAGGACGACAGCTGATCCTGGCCTCCGGAGATCAAAAAAGCGCAGCGCAACCCGCTGCGCTTTTTTTGCGCCCTCCAGGAACACGGTGGCGGCGAAAGACCCCTCAATCTCCTAAAATGGAACCATTCGCCAAGGGCGTGCGTTGAGGTGTCAGAAGATCAAGCCAAAGGGGAAACACCATGGAATATGGACTTATTGGCCTGCTGGTCCTGGCGGCCGACATTTACGCTATCATTCAGGTCTTGGGCTCCGGGGCCTCGACCGCTGCCAAGATCGTTTGGGTGCTCGTCATTCTGATCCTGCCGGTGCTGGGCTTCATTGCCTGGCTGGTGGCAGGCCCAAGGTCCTCTGCAGCGAAAATCTGACACTGCCGTTTCTGATACGTCCCGGCCCGGCTCTGCGCAGCCGGGCCGCTTTCTATTGCAGGCAAGCCCTGTGCGGCCGCCTCACTCCGCCTTCTGCTGCGCATCCAGCAGGTTTTCCCCGCCATCCAGCCCTTCGCGCTCCCGCTCCGCCGCGCCGGCAACCGCCAGCTCCGCCCGCTCCGGGTCAGCCGCTTCCGGCAATTCGGCGCTGACGGCCTCCTGCGCTGACGGCCCGGACGCCGCTTCCTTGGCCGGAGCTGGCACCGCCTCCGGCGCGCTGTCCAGCCGGACCCTGTAGATCGGCTCCGGCAGGCCGAAACCCGCTCCTTCCAGCGCCATCTTGGCGGCCCGGATCGCCTCGCCGCGCGCCTTGGCGAAATCCACCCGGGTCTGGTCCACCCAGCCGGTGAAGGTCAGGATCACGTTGGAATCCCCCACCTCGCTGATCCAGGCGCCGACCTCAGGGTCCTCCAGTACAAAGGGCTGCGCCTCCAGCGCGGCAACGGCGGTGGCCAGCGCCGCCGCCAGATCCGCATCCGCGTCCACGCCCAGGTTGAAGCCAAAGCGGCGCCGGGGATCGCGGGTGAAATTCACGATGCGGCCCTTGAACACGGTGGCATTGGGAATGCGGATGTGGTTGCCCTCTGGCGAGATCAGGATGGTCGCGCGCGAGGTCAGCCGCGCCACGGTGCCCTTGTCACCCTGGATATCGACGAAGTCATTGGGCCGGAACGGCTGCCGCAGGCTGAGCAGGATCGAGGCGATGAAGTTCTCCACCGTATCGCGCACCGCAAATCCGAGCGCCAGCCCGACCACCCCCGCCGCCCCCAGCACCGCGCCGATCAGCGCGGTGGCATTCAGGATGTCAAGCGCCAGCACCAGCCCGGTCAGGATGAACAGGATCCGCGCCACCGCCCGGTAGACATCAGCGATGAAGGCATTGGGTGCCAGCCGGGCCCAGATGCCGATCCGCGTGGTCAGCAGCCAGCCGCCCGCTGCCACCGCGGCAAAGGCGGCCAGTGCCACCAGGAAGATCGGCCCGTTGGCCAGCAGGTTGCGAGTGCGGGCGGCGATCCGCTCCATGGCCGGGGCCAGCCGCTCCTCCAGAGTGCCGCTGATCTGGGTCTCGTTTTCGATCGCCACCACGCCGGCGACCCGGTTGATGATCTGCGTCAGCCGGTCCTGGGCGGCGTTGTCGATCACCTCGCCGGTGATGCGGACTACTCCTTCGGACACGGACACATTCACCGCACCGTAGCCGTCAATCTCCGCCAGAAGCTTCTCGATCCGGCTCAGGATCTCGCTGTCGCGCACCGCCGCCTCGCCGACCTCGATCCGGCCATCGGTCTGCACCGGGTCCGCAACGGTCTGGGCTTGGGCTCCACCGCAGCCAAGCCAAAGCGCCGCCGCCAGCATTAAACCATGCAAAACCGCCAGCACCCCCCGGCCCGGTCCGCTGAGGCGCCCCTTGCGCCGTGCGCAGCTTGTCATTTCGCGGCTCAATTCCGCATCCTCCCGATCAAATCACGGCCCGGCGCAGTGTCAGGCGGGCTCAACCAGTCTTTGCCGCAGCAGCCCGCCAGTGCAAGGCCGCAGCCGCGCAGATCCCAGGCGTGCCCCCGCCGCCTGCCAGATTTTATGTCCTTGCTATGTCACAGTTTAATGCGAGCCGCTGCGCAGCGGTGCCATTCCTCGCGTTCAAAAACTGAGGAGTAACAATGAGTACCAAAGCCGCCGGCGCAAACGCGCCCGTACTGATCCTGACACCCAACGCGCTGGAGGCAGCAGACATCAGCGACTACCTGCTGCGGCGGGGGTATCCGGCGGTCAGCAGCGAAACCCGCCTGGACGGTCTCGCCAACCCGCTGGAATTCACCGCGCGCGCGCCTCACATGGTGTTCTTTGGCTTCCCCCTCAGCGATCCGGCGGCACGCGACTGGCTGCGGTCGGCCATGGTCACGGAATGGCGCATCATTCTGATCAATGGCGACACCACGGAGCCGGAGCTGCAGGCGCTGCCAATGCTGAGCCGCCCGTTTGCAACCCCGCATCTGGATGCAGTGATGCAGCTTCTGGGCGAATAACCGCCTCTTCACCGGCGGCAGGGGACAACCCTGCCGCCGCGGCTTCGCGCGGAAACCAGTCAGGCATTTCGCCTCTCGGCTGCGAAGCAGGGATAACGCGCAATCACGGAACTTCGCTGCCGTCACCTGGGGTCGGCAGCATCTCCGATCGGACCGCAAACGGCCCCGTACCCGGTGCAGGCCGCGTTCCGGCTGACCGGCTCCAACGCTGCAAACAGCCGTCACTGCAGCTGCGAAAACAGTGCATCGCCCGCCGCGGCGTCCTGATCCAGCTGAGTCGCCTGGTCATCCTAAGCAGCACGGCAATGCCGCGTATCCCCGCGCCGCCTGCCGCTCCGCTGCGGCAGGGCACCCGGCGGTTCCGTGGCTGGCCGCCATGACGCCGGGCCTCTGACCATATTGGCCGCCAGTTTAACTAACTTCAACGCAAGTAGTCAGCCGCCCCTTAACCCAATGTTTACAGCCCTTTCCGGGCAATTGCGGCCAAAATCGGGCAGTTCTGCCGCAATTGCCCGGAAAGCGCCGCGAACGTTCCGCAATTGGCTTTCAGCGTGGAGGCAAACCCGCGCCTTCCGGCCGGACCCCCCGCTGCCACGAGGAACTGACGCTGTGCCGCACGACACTTATTCCGCCGATCCGGCGCCGGTCTGCGAACTGCCCTGCGGCTTCAAGCTGCTGCAGGGCCAGTACCAGATCGAGCGGCCGCTGATCAGCGGCGGCTTCGGTATCACCTATCTGGCCCGCGACAGCCTGGAGCGGCGCGTTGTCATCAAGGAATGCTTCCCGGCAGGCCTCTGCCGCCGCGATGGCACCGACGTGGAACCCAGCGCCCCCGAACATTCGAAATCCTGCCGCAATGTGCTGCGCGCCTTCCTGCGCGAGGCGCATCTGCTGGCCCGCGCCCGCCACCCCGCCATCGTCGGGGTGCACCAGGTGTTCAAGGAAAACCAGACCGCCTACATCGCGATGGAATTCATCGACGGGCTGGACCTGCTCACCGTGCGCGAGGAGCAGCCGGAAAGGCTGACCGGGCCGGTGCTGCGCCGGATCCTCAATCAATCGCTGGAAGCGCTGGCATGCCTGCATCGGCTGGGCGTCCTGCACCGGGACATCTCGCCGGACAACATCCTGCTGGACAAGGACGGCACGGTGACGCTGATCGATTTCGGTGCCGCCTGCGGCAGCACACCCGATGACAGCACCGCACTGCCGATGCTGCTGGCGGTCAAGGACGGCTATTCCGCCCATGAACTCTACAGCCCCGATCTGCCCCAGCGCCCGGCCTGCGATCTCTATGCGCTTGGGGCCACGCTGTATTACCTGATCACCGGCGCTCCGCCTGTTTCCAGCCAGAAGCGGCTGGCAGCGCTGCTGGCCGGCGAACCGGACCCGTGCCGCCCGCTGCTGGGCGGGCCGTGGGCCGCGGACCCGGCGCTGCTGGCGACCGTGGATATGGCAATGTCGGTGCTTCCAGCGGAGCGGTTCCAGAGCGCAAGCGGCTGGGCTGCTGCCCTGGCAGAAGAGGACTCGCCGCAGGACGCCGCAAATACGCAAACCGGTCCGGCCCCCGCAACGCACTCAGCACCCGCCGATGACTCCGGCAGGCTGGTTGCGGTTATTGCCGAACTGGTCGCCAAGACCAATAGCAGCCTCATACCGGGCCTGCCCCTTTCCGCCCGCCAGACGCAGACCCCGCCTGCCAGCCCCCCGGCCGCCCCCCGCCGCCCGCTGGTCAACATCTTCGGCGAGCCGGTCACTGATCTGGAGGCCTGGCTGGAGGAAGAGGACGCAATCGCCTGGCGCAAGAAAATCGCTCCCTCCGCGCAGCAGCCGACGGCCGCAGCCGCAGCGCCGCTGGCGAATCCGTCAGACCCCGCTCTGGGTCTGCGCCGGGACAAGCCGACATTCACCGGCCGCTTGCGCAAGATCTTCGGGCGTCACGGCAACAGCCCGCAAACGGTTAAGAACTGAAGGGAATGGGTATGAAGTTCATCAAGGATATCATCGGTGAAAAGCGGGAACGGGTCCGCCTGGACGGCTCAGCCGCGGCAACCGCGCAACCGGTGCAGCCGCCCGCGGAGGATACCGGCAGCCGCGCGCCCCTCAGCCTCGGCAATGGCTTCCGGCTGGACCCGGCGGACCCAGATCCGGCCCCAGCCTCTCCAGACAGCGCCGCAACCCTGCCGGAGGATTTCAGCGGCACGCTGGCAGAGCCCGGCGCAGCCTTGAGTGAAGACCCGGAGGAGGACTTCGGCGGTCTGGACGGCGACGCGCCGGACGAGGACGCCATCGCCGCCTTCTTCGCCCGCGAGCAGACTCAGGCTGCGGAGCCCTCAGCGCAGGAGCAGCCGGATACTGCCGCCTTCTTTGACACCCCGGACTATGACACCGCAGAGGCGGATCCTGCGGAAGAGCCGGAAGAGGATTTCTTTGCCCGGCAGGAAGAAGAAGCGGAGGAAGATACAGCGGATCCCTTCGGCGCGGATCCGGATTTCAGCAGCCTGGAGCAGCCGGAGTCGGCAGCGGACACCGCCAAGCCCTATCGGGTCTTCACGCGCAACAACGCTGCCGGGCGGGAGCTGGACGCCAAAGCGGACCGCGGCGAAACCGCCGCAGCCGCCGCCCTTGCACCGGAACAGCAGCCGGACGTGCAACCGGTCCCGGAACCGCAGCCGGAACCGGAGCTTACCCGCACGCCGGATACCCTGCAGGCCAGCGCTCCCCAGCCGGAATCCCTTGCCCGCCAGGCTGCCCCCGCCGCCGCGCCAATTGACGTGCCCGCGCCGTCAATGGGACGCGGCGCCAGCCGCGCGGGCCGGGTCAAGACCCGCCTCCTGGGCTTCAGCCCGGCCCAGGCGGCAGGCAGAGACCCCTTCGCCCGCAGCTCGGAGGCCACGGCGCCCGGCTACACCCAGTTCCCCGTCGGCTGGCTCGCTATCGTGCAGGGCCCGGGCCGCGGCGCCGCCTTCACCCTGTTCAGCGGCGTCACCGTTATTGGCCGCGGCGAGGACCAGACCGTGCGGTTGGACTTCGGCGACAACAGTATCTCCCGAGACAACCACGCCGCCATCGCCTATGACCCGGAGCAGAAAGCCTTCTTCATCGGCCACGGCGGCAAGGCCAACCTGGTGCGCCGCAACGGCCGCCCGGTGCTCAGCACCGAGGAGCTGTCGGGGGGCGACGTAATCCGGATTGGCGAAACCACCCTGCGCTTCGTGCCGCTGTGCGGCGCGGACTTCGGCTGGGACCAGCCGCAACAGAGCGATGCCGCAGATGCTGCGCTCCGCTGAGGTCGAATATGACGCCGCGACGGCCATCAGCCAAGGCCGCCGCGAGCGTCAGGAGGACGCGGTTGCCGCCGATTTCCCGGCCGGCACCAGCACCGGCTTTGCGGTGCTGGCCGACGGCATGGGCGGCCACGCGGCCGGCGACATCGCCAGCCGGATAGTGGTGACCGAGGTGTTCAGCGAACTGAAGCTGCAGGCCGGGGACCCTGCGGCGCTGGAGCAGGCCATCGGCGCGGTGCTGCAGCAGGCCGCCAGCGGCGCCGATGCCTGCCTCGGCGAATATGCCAGCCACCAGCCCCAAGCCCGCGGCATGGGCGCCACCCTGCTGGCGCCGGTGCTGTTCCGCGACCGGCTCTACTGGATCTCGGCCGGCGACTCGCCGCTTTACCTGTTCCGCGATGGCCGCCTGATCCGGCTCAACGCCGATCACTCGATGGCGGCGGAATTCGACGGCTTGGTGGCGCAGGGCCGCATGGATCCGGCAGAGGCCGCCAGCCACCCGGACCGCCACTGCGTCACCTCGGTGCTGACCGGCGCCGGCATCCCCCGCATCGACTGCCGCAGTGCTCCGGTCCGCCTGCAGGCGGGCGATATCGTGCTGGCCGCCAGCGACGGCCTGCAATTCCTGCCGGAAGCTGAAATCGCTGCCGTTCTGGCCGCCGAATGCCGCAGCCCCAGCGCCCGTATCGGCGCGGTGCTGATGCAGCGGCTGGAGGAACTGAACGCGCCGGAGCAGGACAACGCCGCGCTTTGCGTCATCAAGCCGTTCGACCCGCATGCCGCGGACTTGGCCCCGGTACAGCCCTCGCCGCCGCAGCAGCAGCCCGCGGCGCCCCGCCCCCGCGCCGGCCGCCGCGTAATCACCCTGCTGGCTTCCGCGACGTGGTCCGCCGCGCCTGCCGCCAGCCGCAACAAGACGGATGCACCGGTGTGAGCCTGCCCCAGAGAGACATAACCCCGCTTGCCGGCCAGCTGGAGCACACCCTCAGCTCCGGGCTGCTGCCATCGGAAGTCACCGGCTGGGGCAATCAGCTGCTGCAACGCCTGCGCCAGCCGGTGCAGGTGGCCGTCACCGGCGCCCCGGGCACCGGAAAATCGGCGCTGATCGACATGCTGCTGGGCCGGGTGGTGACAGGCAAGAACGCCGCCGGCCTGCTGACCGGGATCTGCCACGGGCCGGAGGAACGGGTGGAATTCGAAACCGCCTCGGGCGAGCGGCTGCAGCAGGCAGGCTGCCTGGCAAACGCTGCCGTGCCGCCGGGCACGGTGCGGGTGCGCCAGTATCTGCCCGATCCGCGGCTGCACTCCCACAGCTATACCGAAATCCCGCTGGCCGGACCGCCGGACCGCCAGCAGGACACCCTGCGGCAAGCCTCTGCCGAGGCGGACATCATCCTGTGGTGCAGCGAAACCTTCTCCCGGGCCGAGCAGGATCTGTGGTCAACCGTGCCCGACAGCACCAAGGACCACAGCTTCCTGGTCCTCACCATGGCCGACCGCCAGATCATGCGCGGCACCCTCCCCGGCCTGATCGAGGCGCTGGAGCCGGTGGCGGCAGAGGAATTCCTCGGCGTCTACCCGGTGGCCGCAATTCAGGGGCTGACGGCGCAGACGGCGGCCACCCCGGCAGAGGGCCTCTGGCGCTCCAGCGGCGGCAAGCAGCTCGCGGACGATGTGAAACGCCAGATCGACCTCGGCCGCGCTTCGGATGCGGATCAGGCTGAACTTTTGATCCGCCAGTTCGGTGGCACCCTCCCGGCAGACACGCCGCCGCCCCAGCCCCAGGCCGCTGAGGCCCCGCAAGCTCCTGCCGCCAGCCTGGCCGCCGCGCTGGATCAGCTGCAAAGCGGCGCCGAGGACATGCTGGCCCAGGCCGAAACCGCCGACGGCCCCCAGGCCGGTCCCGTCCTGGCCCAATGCATGGATCTGATCCGCGGCCTGTCTGCCTCGCTGGAGGCCCTGCCCGGCAGCGCCGCGGTGACGGCTGCCCGCGAGGCCGCCCAGGACGGCGAGGAGCTTCTGATGCTCTGCCAGCTGGAACAGGATGAGGACGCGGCGATCGACGCGGTGACGCTGCTTTTCCAATTGAAGAAGGAGCTTGCCGAAGACTCCCCCGGATAAGGCCCACGCCAGCATCCCCCCAGAAAACACGCCAATGCAGGAACAGCAGATTCAACCATGAACATGGAAGCCCAGATCGAGAGTGCAACCGATATCCGCGCCTCCGCGCGGCCGACCAACCTGAACGCCGGGCTGGAGCCGCTGGCGGCCTTTGCCCGCAAGGCGCAGCGGCTGGACACCGCGCTTGCCGCCCTCGCCGATGTGTCGGGCGAGCGCGTCCGGCGCAGCCTGGCCCGGCTGCAGGCGGAGCTCGGCACCTTTGAGCCCAGCGTCACCCTGCTGGGGCAGGTGAAGTCCGGCAAGACCTCGCTGGTCAACGCGATGGCGGGCTGGGCCGACCTGCTGCCGTCCGACGTGAACCCCTGGACCTCGGTGGTCACCTCGCTGCACCTGGAGCCGGGCGAGACCCGCACCGAGAACAAGGCCTGCTTCCAGTTCATGACCGAGGAGGAATGGGACCGGCTGCTGACCAAGGGCGGCCGCATCGGCGAGATGGCGGGCCGCGCGGGCGCCGGCAGCGAGCTGCAAAAGATCCGCGCCCAGATCGAGGAAATGCGCGCGCGTTCCCGCCAGCGGCTGGGCCGCAAGTTCGAGCTGCTGATGGGGCAGAAGCACGAATACGGCTATTTCGACAAGAACCTGATCGAGCGTTACATCTGCCTCGGCGACGACTTCGGCGGCGAGGAGCCGGGCGCGGTGGACGAACAGGGCCGCTTTGCCGATATCACCCGCGCCGCCGACCTCTACCTCAATTGCCAGACGGTGCCCCACCGCCTGTGCCTGCGCGACACCCCGGGCGTCAACGACACCTTCATGATGCGCGAGCAGATCACCATCCAGGCGATCCGCGACAGCCGCATCTGCGTGGTGGTGCTGTCGGCGGGCCAGGCGCTGACCTCGGTCGACATGGGGCTGATCCGGATGATCTCCAACCTCAAATCGCGCGAGGTGGTGATCTTCGTCAACCGCATCGACGAGCTGGCCGACCCTGCAAACCAGGTTGCCGAGATCGAGGCCAGCATCCGCCAGACCCTTCAGGATCACCACGGGCCCCAGGACGCCGCTATCCTGTTCGGCAGCGCCTATTGGGCCAACAATGTGCTGACCGGCGGGCTGGAGGACATGGACAAGGCTAGCTCCGCCGCGCTGCTGAACTGGGCCGAGGCCTCGGTCAACGCCACCCACGCCAATGCATCGGCTCAGAACATGGCCTGGGAGCTGTCAGGCCTGCCCGCCCTGAACCGGGCGGTGTCGGAACGCATCGCTGCCGACCTCGGCACGCCTCTGCTGGCCCGTATCGCCGCCTCGGCCACCACCGCGGCCACCGGGCAGGAGGCCGCCAATACCATTCAGGTGCAGGGAGAGGGCGGCGGCGCCCACGCCAATATCCACGACACCCGCACCGCCTTTGAAACCCTTTGCGAAACCCACCTGGAGGCACTGGAGGCCGAGATCGCCGAGGTCCTCGGCGCCTTCCGCGAGCGCGCCGACCGGGCCCATGCCACCTTCGCCGACCGCGCCACCCACGCGCTGATCGACCATCTGGAAAAATGGGGCGAGGACTGCCATTGGGAGTATAACCCCGCCGGGCTGCGGATGCTGCTGCGCTCCGCCTACTCGGTGATGGCCAGCCGCCTGCAAGCCGCGGCGCAGGCCCGCTACGAGGCCGCCGTGCAGGACGTGGCCGAGCTGCTCTTTGACGGCTTCGGCCCCGCCGTCGAGGGCATCCAGCTGGCCGTTCCCGAGGTCCCGCCGCCCGGCTCTCCCGTTGCCCTGGCCCAGTCCATCGCGCTCGATTTCAACGACAGCTGGTGGGCCGTCTGGTGGCGCCGGACGCGGGGCTACAAGGCCTTTGCCAACCGCTTCCGCAGCCTGATCCAGGCCGAAACCGAAGATTTCATGACCCAGCTGAAGACCGTGCAGACGGCGGAGGCCAGCGCCGCCATTCTTGCCCGGCTGCGGGCCTTCCTGGACGAACAGCGCGACATCCTGCTGGAAATCACCGATTGCCGCCGCGGCGGCGGAGACATGCAGGCGCTGTTCGATGGCGATGAGGCCCGCCACCGCCAGTCCCAGACCGCCACTGCCTTGGAAACCCTCAGGAGCTTCACCGCATGAACCAGCAAACCGCCATTACCGCCCCCCTCGTCCCGGACGCGGCCTGCGGGCGCAAGCCGCGCCTGGCGCTGATGGGTGAATTCAGCGCCGGCAAAAGCACCCTCACCAACCTGCTGGCCGGCCGCGCCCCGCTGCCCACCCGCGTCACCGCCACCCGGCTGCCGCCGGTCTGGCTCTCGCACGGGCCGGAGGGCGCCCGCCTCATTGGCACCGACGGCAGCGAAACCCCGGTGCCGCTCGAGGACATTGCCGACGCGCCGCTGGAGTCCACCGCGCTGATCCGCCTGACCCTGCCCGCCGAGGCGCTGGAGCTCTGCGACCTGATCGACATGCCGGGCATCTCCGACCCCAACATGCCCGCCAGCGTCTGGCAGAACCTGCTGCCCGAGGTCGACAGCGTGATCTGGTGCACCCATGCCACCCAGGCCTGGCGCCAGTCCGAGGCCGCGGTGTGGGAACAGATCTCCGCCCGCCTCAACGGCCCCAGCACCCTTCTGATCACCCACTTCGACAAGCTCCGCAATCCCCGCGACCAGGATCGCGTGCTGCACCGCGTGCAAAAGGAAACCGGCGATGCCTTCAACGCCATCTTCCCGCTGTCGCTCAGCCAGGCACTGACCGCGGGCGAGGATATGGAGGCCTGGAAGACCAGCGGCGCCGACCGCTTTGTCGAATACCTGGTGGATCAGCTGCTGAACTGGGCAGAGCCCGGCCGCCGGCCAACCCAGACTGGCTCACAGGCTGCCCCGAAAGCCGCTCCGCAGGCTGGCGACGGACCGCGCGCCGATGTGCTGGACTTCGGCAGCAAGCGCGAGGCCGCCGCTCCGCCGCAGCCGCAGGAAGCTCCCGCCTGCGCCGATCCCGCCAGCCGGGTGATGCCGCGGCGCGTCGCGCCCCCGGCCAAGCGCAGCCAGCGCCCTGCCCGCGCCCGCCCCGAAACCCAGCCCGCCGGAGACTGACGCCGCCATGCCGCCCGCAGCCGCACCCCATTGCGCAAGCCTTGAAGGAGATCCCCGGTGACGCTTGCCCGCCAGCTCGACACCCTGCGCCGGCACGAGGACGGCTGCCGCCTGGCGGCCTTCGGCGATCTTGGCGCCAGCATCGTCCTGCGCAGCAGCAGCGCCGCCAGCCACCCGCAGGAATACCTCGACGCGCTCTGCCAGCAGGCCCGCCGCGGTTTCCTGCTGCTCGACGCCGCTGCCCAGGCCGGGCCGGAGGCGGCAGCACCGCCCGCCGATGACATTCTGATGCTGGCACCGGGCGAAGCCCGCCTCAGCATCCGCGCGGCTGACGGTTCCGGCGACGCGCTGCTCTGCGTCTGCAGCGACGCGGAAACCGCCGCCCGCCTTGCCGCCCCGGCCCGGGCGCTGCTGGCCAGCCTGGACGGGGGCGCAGGATGACCAGTACCGCCCGTCAGCTCCCCTCGGCACAGCCCGGCCCAGATGCGCTGCTGCAGGCACTGCGGCGCTTGGCAGAGCCGGTTCAGGCCCTGCCGGCCCGCACGCAGCACGCCGCCACGGGCGGGCAGCCGCTGATTGACGCCCTGCTCCGCGAAATCAGCGAAACCGTCTTGCCACGCGAAATCACCCTCTCCATCGGTCAGACCCCCGCCGCCGTTCTCACCGCCGCCCACCGCAGGCTCGCAGGCCTCACCCTGGGCGGCACGGCGGAGGCGGGCGCCGCACCGGAGGATCCCGCCGCCGCCGCCGAGCTCTTTGCCGCGCGGCTGCGCAGGCTGGAGGTCGAGGCAGCAGGTGCCGGCTTCTCCTTGGGCCGCCGCCCCTGCAAGGCACCAGAGGGCGCAGGCAGCTGCACCCCGGAAATGCTGCAGGAAGCGCTCGCCGCCCCCGCCCGCAGCCCGCTCAGCAGTTTCCGCGCCGCCGCCGCAGATCAGGCCCTAGCGTGGATCCACTGCGGCCCCGGCCGGCAGACGCCGGTCACCGGCGGCCCCGCACCCCTGCTCGATCAGCTGCAGGCGGTCCGCAGCACCTTTACTGCCAGTGCCACCCGCCCGGGCTCAGCCAAGATCCCCGCCCGCAAGCCGGACTGCCTGCTGCTGCCGGTCTCGTCTGAGATCCGCATCCTGGTGGCCTCCCATGAGGACGAACTGCTGTTTCTGGCCTTGCCGCCCAAAGCCGTCCCGGGGCTGATTGAGACTTGGAACAGCCTCTTCTCCTGAACCGTCCCTGCCCGCCGCTGCCACGGGTGCACCTTCCACCATCAATGTGATAATTACCGCTCCCTAACGCGGCTCCGATCGCAGATGACAGTGGCGCCATAGGCGGAATGCGGGCTATCGTAAGAGGTCGACGCCTGCTGCTGCACGTCATGTTCCAGACGGCGCTCACCCGGTGCCAGCATCAGGATGCCTTCGCCCTCGCAGCAACCGTCTTCTACTGGTTATGAATCATCGGGGAATTTGTGGCTGCTTCCCTCGGAGCGGAAAGAGGGCTCACACTTCTGGCTTTCGAAGCTGAAGGAAGGAAGCAGCCATGAGACACTATGTCGGACTGGACCTGTCGATGGACAGAACGCAGGTTTGTATCGTCGATGAAAACGGTGGGAAAGTGGCCTCGATGCTGGTCGAGAGCGCGCATGACCAGATCGCATGTGCGTTGGATCGAGTCGGCGACATTGAGCGGGCGGTGATCGAATCCGGCCGCATGTCGCCGGCAATCTGCCACGGCTTGCGAGCTCTCGGCGTTCCCGTCGTTTGCATCGACGCCCGGCAGGCGCATCAGAGCCTAAAGGCATTAAAGGCGAACAAGACTGACCCGCATGACGCAGCCGGGCTGGCGCAACTTGCCAGGACAGGCTTCTACAAGGAAGTGCATGTCAAATCTGCGGCCGCCCATGGCGTGCGCAGCGTCATCGCGACGCGCAGCCATCTCGTCGAAGCCCGGGTGCGGCTCGACAACATGATCCGAGGTATATGTGCAACTTTCGGGTTCAAACCCGGCCCCGGTCAGGGCAAGTCGTTCATCGACCGGGTGATGACAGCTGCAGATGTACCGGGCCTTGGCCAGAGCATCAAAGCGCTGGTCGCCGCCAGAACCGGATTGGTGGAACAGATCAAGCAGCTGGATCGTGTCTTGCGTGAGTTCGCTCACCAATCGTCGGCCTGCAGGCAGCTCATGAGCATCCCCGGCGTCGGCGTTCAAACTTCCGCCGCTTTCGCCGCAGCCATCGATCAAGCTGACCGCTTCCGGCAATCCCGCACCGCAGGCGCCTACTTCGGATTGGTCCCCAGGCGTCACCAATCCGGTGAAATCGACTGGACAGGACGCATCACCAAACAGGGCGACAGCATGGTCCGCAAGCTGCTCTACGAAGCGGCCAACTCGATCCTGACGCGCAGTCGTGGCAGCTTCGCCCTCAAGACCTGGGCCCAGAAGATCGCGAAACGCCGAGGTCTGAGAAAGGCGCGCGTGGCGCTTACCAGGCGGCTGGCCGTTATCATGCACGCGATGCTGCGTGACGGCACTTTGTTCGAAGCGTGAGGTGAGATAGAAATCATTTGCCAGCGGTGAAGCCGGAAAGCTGATCCGAGAGCGGTGTCCCGAGAGGGAACGCAGGGACGAACGATCTGCGAAGGTTACCGGATGGGCCCAGGAGCCCGCTTCGAGTCAATGCAACGTTCGGCCTTGTGAAATCCGATACAGCACGATCGCCTCACAGCAATCAGTGCGGACAGATCCTTGAAACCCTCAGGGGAAACACCGCCGAGCTCCGCAAATTACAGTTCCTGACCCTAACTTAAGGGTGCCCTCACACTCAATCAGTCAGAGATGATACTTCCACCGTCACCTTTGGCGGGTAGTCGGCATCCGCAAGCAGTTTTTTGCCGCCATTCGCCAGATAACATTCCGGGATGAAAACAGTCTTTTCGTTAAAGGCGGTGTTTTTCTTCAGCGGCGCGGTAAAGCTCGCCCCTTTGCACGAGATCCGTACAGACAGCGAACCGGCGGCCTGGCTATGGCCTTCTCCTGGATTCAACTCCACATAGGGTCCGCCGCTAAGCGAGGAGAGGCATTCCGAACGGGTTGACAGCTGACCAGACTGGAACAGGCCGTCACCCGTGACAAGATAGCGCGCCTGTTCCTGGCTACCATCATCAGCAGGTAAGGACGGCAAAGCAGGCGCCGGTACTGCCTCCACAGGAGTTACAGGTGTCCCGTCCGCCGCGAACACGCCGAATCCCGGCACCTCCGCTGCAATCGCGGCCTGAACCTGCTCTGCCGTAACCGGTTGCAGATCCTGACCCATGGCTTGAGCAACCTGCCTGAAAACCTGCCGCGGCGCGGGGCCGGAATACGCAGCGTCCCGAACCGCCTGCACCTGCTGTACCCGCCCTTCGTTGCTGGTGAAGGTGCCGTCTTCTTCGCCATATGACGGGGCAGGCAACAGCACATCCGCCAAGCCCGCCGTGGTGTTCATATACGGCCCATGCAAAACCAGGCAGCCGACGCGCCGCCCGCCCCTGTCCCCCGGTCCGCCGTTCGGCCAGTTGCGGGCCGGATCTGCGCCCAAGACATACAGCAGCTCCGGCGCCTCATCCGCTGGTGCCGCAGTGCCACTGCCCATCCGCCAGCCCGGCAAAACACCCGGCAGGCAGCCCAAATCCCACAGGCCCAGCTGATTGGGCCGGTCGAAAAGGAATTGCAGTTGCACTGCCTTGCCTTGAGCCGAGTAATGAGCAACCGCATGGGCAATCCACTTGAGGGTTTCAGCGGCTGCGGCGGTGCGCAGGAATTCACACCCAACCAGCAAGGCAATACGCTCCGCATCCGCCAGAACCGGTTTCGCGGCGTCTGCAAACCCGGCCATGGCGCGGCCCTCCATCTCCTGTCCGCCTGCCGTCAGCAGCGCCAGAAGATGCGCCTCCCGGCCCGGCAGCAGGCGCAGCTGCGCGGCCGCTATTCCGTCCAGGCCGCAAGGTCTGGAAGATGCCACCAGCAGCCGCCTGCCGGCGTCCGCCATCGCGGCGCGGATCAGATAGCCGGTCACAGGATTTTCATCGGTCACATTCGACCCCAACACGAAAATGCAGTCCGCTTTCAGAAGGCTCTCCAACGGCCTGCGGGCCGCAAGCCCCCCCGCGGTCTGCGCCAGAGCTGCAATTGCCCCTTCAGCCTGCAAACCGCTGAACCGGCTGCTGGAGCGAATATCCTTGGAGCTGAAGACCTGCCGCACCAGCCGCTGAAACATGAACGCGGTCTCATTGGTCTGCCGCGGAGAAATCTGACCCTGGATGCGGCCGCCCTGCTCCCGGACTTCGCGGGCCTTTGCGGCGATGAAGCCGATTGCCTCCGCCCAGCTGGCCGGCGCCAGGCTGCCGTTCTTCCTGATCATCGGCTCGCAGATGCGGGTACCGCCGCCGATGGAGTCAAAACCGAACCGGCCCTTGGCACACAGCAGTTCGCCATTGATCCCGGTATCAAAGCGGCTTTTCACCCGCTTGAATTCACCGTCGCGCGTCTCCACCGTCATGCTGCAGCCGGTGCCGCACATGCCGCAGATTGTTTCGGTCCGCTGCATGTCCCAGGGGCGCGCCTTGTAGCGGTAAGGGATGCTCATCAGCGCGCCCACCGGGCAGACCTCGATACAGTTGCCGCAATGACTGCAGTCCTTCAAGCTGTTGCCGGTGCCGGTGATTTCCGAATCCAGCCCGCGCTCGGCGGTGCCCAAAGCCACGTCGCCGACAATTTCCTCGCACATACGCACGCAGCGCTGGCACTGGATGCAGCGGTTGGCGTTGAAGACGATCACCTGGTTGAGCTCGATGTCCCGCTCGCGGAACACCCGTTTCGGATCGCGCAGGCGCGAGCTGCCGCGGCCGTATTCGAACACCGTATCCTGCAATTCGCATTCGCCGCCCTTGTCGCAGACCGGGCAGTCCAACGGGTGATTTGCGAGCAGGATCTCCAGCATGTCCCCGCGAGTCTCCACAACCCGGTCCGAGTGGCTGTGAACCACCATGCCTTCAGCCACGGCGGTGGCGCAGGAGGGCTCCAGCTTGCCGCGGCCTTCAATCTCGACCAAGCACATCCGGCAGGAGGCGGAGATCGACAGGCGTTCCTGATAGCAGAAGGTGGGTATTTCGATCTCCACTGAGCGGGCGGCTTGCAGGATGGTGGTGCCGGGCTCGACCTGCATTTCCCGCCCGTCCAGTGTGAAGCTCACCATAGCCGCATCTCCTGAACCGGCTGCACCTGCGCCGGGATCAGCGCCTCGAACTCATGCCGGAAATGCTTGAGCGCCGCTCCCAAGGACCAGGCAGCACCATCGCCAAGCGCGCAAAAGGATTTGCCAAAAATGCTGCCGCAAAGCATTTCAAGCTGCTCCACATCGCCGGGCGAGCCCTCGCCGGCCTCAATCCGGCGCAGTATCTTGGCGGCCCAAGTCAACCCTTCACGGCAGGGGGTGCATTTTCCGCAGCTTTCATGGCTGAAAAACTCTGTAATGCGCCTCGCCACCCGCGGGATTGACGCACTCTCGTCCAAGCCGATCACCCCGGCAGACCCCAGCATACTGCCTGCCTCCGCCAAGGAGCTGAAGTCCATCTTCACATCGAAACCGCTCTCCGGGAACATTGGCGCCGACACGCCGCCCGGGATCGCTGCCTTGAAGCGGCCGTTGAGCGCGCCGCCGCCAAAGACCTCCAGCATCTCGCCCAGAGGCAACCCCATCGGCGCTTCATAAACGCCGGGTTTTTTCACATGGCCGCTGAAGCAGAACAACTTCGGCCCCGGCCCGTCCTTAGGCCCCATCGAGGTGAACCACTCCACCCCGCGGCGGAACAGATGCGGCAGGCAGGCCAGCGTTTCCACGTTGTTGACCACCGTGGGGCATTCGTAAAGGCCCGCTACCGCCGGGAACGGCGGTTTCAGCTTAGGTTGGCCGCGCTTGCCTTCGATCGATTCCAGGAGCGCGGTTTCCTCGCCGCAGATATAGGCGCCAGCCCCCTTGTGAATGTGAATGTCCAGGTCAAAGCCGCTGCCAAGGATATCGTTACCGAGATAGCCCTTGGCATAGGCTTCGGCGATGGCCTGTTCGCACCGCTGCACCGACAGCCCGTACTCGCCGCGGATGTACAGATACGCCACATTGCTACTGATCGCATAGGCGGCAATGATCATGCCTTCGATCAGCTGATGCGGATCGCGCTCCATCAGGATGCGGTCCTTGAAGGTGCCTGGCTCGCCCTCATCCGCGTTGCAGCACAGATAGTGCGTCTTGCCGCTGTCATTGGGGACAAAGCTCCACTTCAGGCCGGTGGGGAAACCGGCCCCGCCCCGCCCCCGCAGGGTTGAGGTCTTCACAGTTTCAATCACCTGATCCGGCGCGTAGCCGCGCAGCACGATCCTTAAGCCCTCATAGCCGCCGGAGCGCTCATAGACTGAGATGTCAGGCGCATCGGGGTTCCCGATGTTCTTGAGAAGCACCAGGTCGCTCATGCCGCGCCCTCCTTTGCCTCACGCGTGAGGGCTTTCAGGAGCGCATCAAGCTTCTCTGCGGTGACGTCTTCATGATACTCATCATTGACCATCAGGACCGGCGCCTTGTCGCAGGCGCCCAGGCATTCCACACCGCTGAGCGTGATCAGCCCGTCCGCCGTGGTTTCACCGCCTTTCACCGACAGCTGCTCTTGCAGGCTGTCCAGTATCTCCTCTGCCCCGCGCAGCATGCAGGACACGTTTGTGCAAAGGCGCAGATGGTAGCGCCCTGTCTTCACCCGGTCGAACAATGTGTAGAAGCTCGCCACCTCGAACACCCAGATTTCCGGAACATCCAGCAGCTCCGCAATGGCCTGATAGGTTGTGCCATCGACGCTGCCGAATTTCTGCTGGGCCAGTTCAAGCGCAGGCATGATTGCACTGCGGTTTGCGGGGTAGCGCGCCGCAGCTTCCTGCACCTGGGCAGCCAGCGCGGTTTTGATCCCGGCAACGGTGCGGTCATCGCTCATTTGTCAACCTCCCCCATCACCGGATCCAGGCTGCCAAGCATGGCAATCACATCGGCCAGGTATTTCATGTTGGTGGTGCGTTCGGTAAGCGCCTGAAGGTTGACGAAGGAAGGCGAGCGCACCTTCAGCCGGAAGGGTTTCTCGCTGCCGTCGGAGATCAGGTAATATCCCAGTTCGCCCTTCGGCGCCTCGATAGCGGTGTAGACCTCGCCCTTCGGGACCTTGAAGCCATAGGCCGCCAGTTCGAAGTGATGGATATGGGCTTCCATCGAATGGGCCAGCAGATCCTTGTCCACCGGGAAGGCAATCTTTGGATCATCCACAAGAAAATCGCCGTCGGGCATCTGCTCAACGCATTGCCGGATCATCCGCAGGCTTTCGCGCATCTCGTCCAGGCGGCATTTCCAGCGGTCATAGCAATCGCCGTCCTTGCGGGTGATCACGTTGAAATCCAGTTGGTCGTAGATTTCATAAGGCTCATCGCGGCGCAGATCCCAATCCACGCCGGAGGCACGCAGGTTGGGCCCGGTCAGGCCAAGCGCAATGGCATCCTCGGCGGCGATATTGCCAATGTTCTCCACCCGGGCGAGGAAAATCCGGTTGTTTTTCAGCAGGGTTTCGTAATCCGATATCCGGTCGGCGAAGATGTCGCAGAATTCCAGGATCCGTTCCTCGCAGCCCTCGGGCAAATCCTCGCGCACGCCGCCGACGCGGACAAAGGATGTGTGCATCCGCACCCCGCTGATCATCTCCATCAGGTCCAGCACCATTTCCCGGTCCCGCATGGTGTAAAGCAGCGAGGTCATCGCGCCGACATCCATCGGCAGCGCGCCGGTTATCAGCAGATGCCCGGAAAGGCGCGCAAGTTCCGCCATGATCACCCGGATGTACTGCGCTCTCAGCGGCGCCTCGATCCCCAAGAGCGTCTCGACAGCCAGCGCATAGCCGAGGTTGTTCGACGGCGGGCAGAGGTAGTCCAGCCGGTCGGTCAGCGGGAATATCTGGGTGTAGGTGAAGCTTTCGAACAGCTTTTCCGTGCCCCGGTGCAACAGGCCGATATGCGGCTCGATCCGCTCAACGATCTCACCATCCATCTGCAGCAGCAGGCGCAATACGCCGTGGGTGCTGGGGTGCTGCGGGCCGAGGTTCATCAGAACCTCGCGGGCAAAGCCGCTGCCGGTCTTTGTTTCCTGGAGGGTGGTGACTTCGGTCATGCGCCGCCCCCGTCATCGCGTCGCGTTGCCCCCAGGGGATTGTAGTTATCCTTATACCCGCGCAGCGGATAATCCCGCCGCATCGGGAAACCGTCGAATTCCTCCCACATGTAGAGCCGCCGCAGGTCGGGGTGCCCGTCAAAGGTGATGCCGTACATGTCGTAGGCTTCCCGCTCATGCCAGTTCGCGGTGGTCCAGACGGGAGTGATAGTCGGAGCCGCCGGAGGATCGGACAGACGGCATTTCAGCCGCAAGCGCCAATGATTGGGAATGGAGACCAGATGATAGACCAGCATGAAGCGCGGGCTGTCAGGGAAGAAGTCGACCCCGCAGATATCGGACAGGAAATCGAACCGCAGCGCCCCATCATCGCACAGGAACCGGCACAGCTCCACTAGGTCCTCCGGCGCCACGGAAAGGCAGGGCATGTCGGTTACCGTTTCATCGGGTTCCACTCTGCCGCTGAACCGCTCCAGCACCATTGCCAGGGGAAACTCTGCCGCCATGATCACGACCCTTCCGGAGAAGGCAACGTTTCAGGCTTTTCCGCGCGCAGCACCCGCGTTCCGGTGATCTTTTCCTGCAACTGCAGGAAGCCGTGAAGCAGGGCTTCAGGCCGCGGCGGGCAGCCGGCCACATGGATATCCACCGGGATGATACAATCGACCCCCTGCACCACCGCATAGGTGTTGTAGACCCCTCCCGAGATGGCGCAGGTCCCCATGGCAATGACATAACGCGGCTCGGCCATCTGGTCGTAAAGCCGTCGCACGATCGGCGCCATTTTCCGGGTCACCGTGCCGGCCACGATCATCACGTCGGACTGCCGCGGCGAGGGCCGGAACACCACCCCGAACCGGTCCAGATCGTAACGGGAACAGCCGGCCGAGATCATCTCGATCGCGCAGCAGGCAATGCCGAAGGTCTGCGGCCACAGCGATGATTTCCGGCTCCAGTTGATGATGTTGTCCGAAGTGGTGAAGAACACGCTGTCTTGGAAGCGGTTGGTCAGGACACCCATTCCAGAGCTCCTTTTATCCAGGCATAGGCAAAACCGACCAGCAGCAGCATGATGAACACGAACATCTCGATATAGCCGAACAGCCCGAGGTCGGTGAGCACCACCGCCCAGGGGAACAGGAACATGGTCTCGACGTCGAACACGACAAAGAGAATGGCGATCACGAAGTACTGAACTTTGAACAGCCCGCCCGACGCCTCGCCGACATGATCCACACCGCATTCGTAGGGGCGGTTCTTTTCCGGATAGGGGTTGTCTGGCCGGATCAGCCGCGACAGGGTCAGGATAAAGACCGACAGCACGACGATCACCGCCACCATCAGAAACACTGGCAGAAAGTCGATAGGCATTGCTGTTTCCCCTTCTTACTTGCTTGCCCCGGTTTCGCCCTGGTAACTGAAACGGTGAAATGTTGGCACTGGGGGCAGCGCCAAGCACGGGCCAAGCGGAAAGCGCCCGCCTGTTTTTCTAGAGGCAACCCTTCGGTTTGACGGGGCGGGCCGGGCGCGGCCCGGCGTTGCCGCCGGGCGGTTCGGCGTTTCCGGAAAACGCTCTCTGTTAGCGGCACAATCATACACCAAAGCGTCGATTCAACCAAATCCCGCCGCTGCCGCCGCCTGCGCCAGCCCCAGGAACCAGGCAGGCAGAATACCCGTGGCCAGAGTACCGCCCAGAGCTACCGCCAGAACCAGCCGCATTGGCGCCGAAACCGCAATCCGCGCGGGTGTGGCAGGCGGCTGGGTGTACATCAGCATGATAATCCGCAGATAGAACCAGGCCGCCACCGCGCTCAGCAGAACTGCAATCACTGCCAGCGCCGCATGGCCTGCCTCGATCAGCGCCATCAGCACATAAAACTTGGCAAAAAAGCCGCCTGTCGGCGGGATGCCTGCCAGCGAGAACAGGAACACCAGCGCCAGTGCCGCCAGCAGGGCATGGGTCCGGGCCAGGCCTGCAAAGGCCGTAATCGGCTCCCCCCGCGCGGCCCCTTCGTTCAGCAAAACTACAACGGCAAACAGCCCCAGCGTCATGAAGGTGAAAATCAGCAGGTAGAGCATCACGCTGGCCAGTCCGCCGGGGCCGCCCGCAATCAAGCCCAGCAGCAGGAAGCCGGCATGGGCAACTGAGGAATAGGCCAGCATCCGCTTGATATTCTCCTGCACCAGCGCCGCCAGACTGCCCAGTGCCAGGGTCAGCACCGCCACCGCCACCACGCTGGCGCGCCAGACCGCCTCCAACGCCACCAGATCCAGCATCAGGATACGCAGCACCACTGCAAAGGCCGCCGCTTTGCCGACCGCCGCCATGAAACCGGTGATGGGCGAGGGCGCGCCTTCGTAGATATCGGGCAGCCACATATGGAACGGCACCGCGCCGACCTTGAACAAAAGGCCCGCCACCAAGAACAGCGCTGCCAGCATCAGCAGGGGGCTGGAGATATCCTGCTCCACAAGTGCGGCTTGCAGGTCCTGCAGTTGGGTGGTGCCCGCAAGGCCATAAAACAGCGACAGGCCAAAAAGCAGCAGGCCTGAGGAAAAGGCTCCCAGGATCACATATTTCAGCGCGGCCTCGTTGGAGCGGCCGTTGGTTTTCAGGAACCCCACCAGCACGTAGACCGAAAGCGCCTGCAGCTCCAGACCGACATAGATGATCACAAGATCGGTGCCCGACACCATGATCATTGCCCCCGCCAGCGCACAAAGCAGCAAGGCGTAGTATTCGCCTTTGACCGATTTCTCCGTGGCCAGGTAGCCGCCGGACATCAGAACGGTCAGCGCGGTGCCAAGATACAGCACCATCTTGAAGAAGGTGGAAAAGGCGTCGACGGCAAACATGCCGGAATAGACCGTTTGCGGGTTGCCTGCGAGGCCCCAGCTCATGCCCGCGGCCAAGACGATCATCAGAACGCTCAGCCCCGCCAGCCATCTGACATGGCTCGGGCCGGGCAGCAGCGACAGCATCAGCACCGCGCAGGCGCCCAGGATAATAATGATCTCGGGGCCGGAAGCCAGCACCGAGACGGTGACCGACGTCATCTCCATGCCACCCTCCTCATTGCGCCGCCCCCGTTGACGCAAGCTGGGTCATCAGATGGTCCAATGACGGCTGCAGGATGGTGAGGAAGGGCTTTGGATAGAGGCCGAACCAGAATACGAACAGCAAGAGCGGCGCCGCGCAGGCCAGCTCGCGGCGCCGCAGGTCACGCATCACGGAACCTTCCGGCACTTTCACGGGGCCCAGCAGCACCTTCCGGTAGAGGCCCAGCAGATAGGCCGCACCGATCAGGGCGCCCAGAACGCCAGCGGTCCCGGCCCAGCCGCTGACCCCGAAGGTGCCCGCCAGCACCAGGATCTCGCCGATGAAGCCATTGGTGCCGGGCACTGCCATCGACGCCAGCAAAAAGGCCGCAAACAGGATGCCAAAGATCGGCACCGCCTTGATCATGCCGCCATAGGCGGCAATTTCGCGGCTGTGGGTGCGCTCGTATATCAGCCCGACAAACAGGAACAGCGCGCCGGTGGTGATGCCGTGGTTGAACATCTGGATTACCGCTCCAGACATGCCGTTTGCCTCGAAGGTGAACAGGCCGAGGGTGACAAATCCCATATGGCTGACGCTGGAATAGGCGATCAGCTTCTTGATGTCGCTCTGCGCCAGCGCCAGGAGCCCGCCGTAAACAATCGCCGCCGCCGACAGGGTGATTATCAGCGGCGCCAGGTATTGCGACGCATCCGGCAGCATCGGCAGCGAGAAGCGCAGGAAACCATAGGCACCCATTTTCAGCAGCACTCCGGCCAGGATGATGCTGCCCGCCGTCGGAGCCTGCACATGGGCATCCGGCAGCCAGGTATGCACCGGCACCATTGGGACCTTGACCGCGAAGGCGACCAGGAAGGCCAGGAACACCCAAACCTGCAGACGGAACGGATATTCCCCCGCCATCAGCGCAAGCATGTCAAAGGTCCGCCCGCCGGCAAAATACAGCGCCAGCAGGCCGACCAGGAACAACAGGCTGCCCGCCAGCGTGTAGAGAAAGAACTTGAACGCCGCATAAACCCGGCTGCCACCGCCCCAGATGCCGATGATCAGATACATCGGCACCAGCATCACCTCCCACAGCACGTAGAACAGCACTAGGTCGAGCGCGCAGAACACACCGACCATCATGGACTGAATGGCCAGCAGGCAGGTCATAAATTCCTTCACCCGCACGGCAATCGCCCGCCAGGACGCCAGCACGCAGATCCAGCCCAGCAGGGTAGTAAGCAGCACGAACCAGACGCTGATGCCGTCGATGCCCAGCCGGTACCCCATATTCAGCGCGGGCACCCAAATGCGGGCCTCGCGGAACTGCATCGCGGCGGAAGCCGGATCAAAGGCGGCCAGGATCCAGACCGCAAGCAGAAAATCCGCAAGCAGCACCAGAAGGGTGAACCAGCGCACCGCATCCCTGCTGCGCAGGAACGGCACCGCGACTGCCCCCGCTGCGGGAAGCAGGATCAGGATGCTGAGGACAGGCAGGCCGCTCATGGCAAACCTACCCCGGCGATCAGCGGCAACCCGAGCACCGCAATCAGCCCGGCGATGATCCAGAAGGCGTAATGCGACACCACGCCGGTCTGCAGCCGGCGCAGCGCCAACCCACCCCTGCGGGCGGTCTCTGCCACGCCATTGACCAGCGCATCCACTACCCCGAGGTCCGCCCGCAGGCTCAGCCGCGACAGGCGGTGCATCAGCCGCAGCCCGGCACCGTCGCCCAGGGTGATCAGCATCTGTTCCCAGACCAGAACCGGCCCCTTGGCCAACCGCATGAACAGCTTGGCACCGCGCCGGTAGACCCAGTCGGTATCGAGGCTGATGGTGTCCTCCGGATCCAATTGTTTCAGCAGCAGCACAAAGGCCAGGAGTGTGAACATCAGGATCCCCAGGCTCTCAGTCACATGCACGCCCGTGTAGGGCTGGTAGCCCACCGGATAGGGCAGCAGGGCATAGAGCATCTGCGGATAGACCCCGATGCCGATGCAAAAGGCCGCCGCAATACCCATCGCCAGCAGCATGTTCAGCGGCGGCTCCGGCGGCCGCAGGCCGCTGTCCTTGCCGAAGAACATGTAATAGGGCAGCTTCAGCCCGGTGTGCAGGAAAGTGCCCGAGGACGCCACGGTCAGCAGCAGCGCCGCGGCGGCACGGTGATCTCCCGCTGCGGCAGAGACCACCATGGATTTGCTGACAAACCCGCTGAACAGGGGGAAGGCCGAGATAGCAAAGGCGCCGATCATGTACAGCACGACAGTCAGCGGCATCGTCCGGTAAAGCCCGCCCAGCTCGGTCAGCTTGCGCCGCCCGGCCATCATGATCACGGCGCCCGCCCCCATTAACAGCAGCCCCTTGTAGAGGATATGGGCAAAGGCATGACTGGCGGCCCCGTTCAGCGCCATCTCGGTACCGATCCCGACACCTGCCACCATGTACCCCACCTGGCTGACGATGTGATAGGCCAGCAGCCGGCGGCAGTCATTCTCCAGCACCGCAAACACCACACCGTAAAGCGCCATGGCAACACCAAGGCCCACTAGGATCTCCGCCCCCGGGTAATTGCGGATCAGCACGTAAACGGCGGTTTTGGTGGTGAAGGCGCTGAGGAACACGGCGCCGGTCACTGTGGCTTCGGGGTAGGCATCGGTCAGCCAGGCATTGAGCGGCGGCACGGCCGCATTGATCAGGAAGGAGATCAGGATTAGCCAGTAGGCCAAGCCCCCCTGCCCCGCATCCAGCGGCCCCACCAGCCAGGAACCGGTCTGCAGCCCGTGCAGCACAATGCCGCCGAACAACAGCACCCCGCCCGCCACATGAACCAGCAGATAGCGGAACCCCGCCGCTACGGCCTTGGCATTGCGGGAGGCAAAGATCAGGTAGGCGGAGGCAAAGGCCATCACCTCCCAGCCGATCAGCAGCGTCAGCCAGTCGCCGGCAAAGACCACCCCAAAGGCGCTGCCCGCATAAAGAAATGCGGCGACCCGCTGGCCGGTGCCCTCGATATGCCAGGCATAAAGGTTGCCGATCACCGACATGATGGCAAAGACCCAGGCAAAGACCAGCGACAGCTTGTCCGCCTGGAAAAGCACAAGCTCGACCCCGGCAAATGTGATTTTGCCGGACGTGCCCGGCGCCATTTGCGACACGCTGTACAGTACCAACAGCGGCACGATCAGCGACAGCAGCTTCTGCCCGGTGCCGCGGATGAGCGGCAGCAGCAGCGCGCCCAGAAGCATCAGAATTGCGGGGTGCAGCCACTCAGTCATAATAGTCCTCGTCCCGCATGATGCCGCCCTTGTGGCCGATGAACTTGCTAACGAAGATGATGGCCACGCAGCTGGCAAAGCCGAACACCGCACCCCAACCGGGGATGGCGTCCCAGAAGTGTTCACTGTGGTGGCGCGGCACCAACAGATCGGCGATCAGAATCAGCGCAAGCACCGTCAACAGTAGCCGCCAGCGCGGCCTCTTGTACCGCGCGTCGCCAAAGAAATTCACCAGCCTGCCGATCATCACAGCCCCGCTCCGCGCATCACAAGCTGCGCCAGTTCAACAAAGAAGCCCGGGTTCAGCCCCAGCGCCAAGGACAACAGCGAGGTGATCAGCAATGGCACCGCCACCATAGGGATCTCGCGCACGTCCTGCATCGCCACCAGATCAGGGGCGCCGGGTTTCTCAGCCTCAAAGAACGCTGTGTAGGTCACTGGCAGGAAATATGCGGCATTGAGCAGCGCGCTGGCCAAAAGCACGGTCAGGAACACCATCTCCTGGCCCCCGGCCGATCCCAGCACCAGATACCATTTACTGACAAACCCGCCGGAGGGCGGAATGCCGATCATGCCCAGGGAGCCAATGAAAAACGCTGCCATGGTCCAGGGCAGCCGCCGCCCGATGCCTGACAAATCACTGATGTTGCGGCGGTGCGAGGCGCAGTAGATCGAACCGGCGCAGAAGAACAGCGTGATCTTGCAAAACGCATGCGCCGCAATATGGATGATGCCGCCAATCGCCGCCATCGGCGTCAGCAGCACCGCTCCCAGGATTATGTAGGAAAGCTGGCTGACTGTTGAATAAGCCAGCCGCGCCTTCAGGTCGTCGCGGGTCAGCGCATAGACCGACGCCATCACGATGGTAAAGGACACCAGATAGGCCGTGGCGATGCCCAGCCCCAGGCTGTCCATCAGGTCCACGCCCATTACATGGAAGATCACCCGCAGCATGCAGAACACGCCCATCTTGACCACCGCCACCGCATGCAGCAGCGCGCTGACCGGGGTGGGGGCAACCATGGCCGCAGGCAGCCAGGCATGAAACGGCATCACTGCCGCCTTGGCGAAACCGGCGAGGTAGCAAAGATAGACAACGCTCAGCAGCCAGCTCTCCGCCCCGGAAGCGGCCAGCAGTCCCTGCGGCATGAAATCCAGTGATCCAGCCAGTTGATAGGTCAGCGCCAGCGCCGCCAGTAGAAAGGATTTCGAGGCACCGATCAGATAGACCGCATAGCGGCGGCTGCCGACCCAGCTTTCGCTGTCCTCCTTGTGGTAGACCAGCGGATAGGTCACAAGGCTCAGCACTTCGTAGAAGATGACCAGCGTGAACAGGTTCGCAGCAAATGCGCCGCCTACCGCCGCCGACAGAGAGACAGCAAAGGCGGCAAAAAACCGGGTCTGCGCGTGCTCTTTCAGGCTGCGCATATAACCGATCGAATAGAGCGCTGCGAAAATCCACAGCAGGCTCGACACGGTAGCGAATACCATTCCCAGCGCGTCCGCCCTGAAGGCCAAATCCACCCCCGGCAGGATTTCAAACAACCTGAGTTCCAGAGTGCCGCCTGCCAGCACCAGCGGCGCCATCGAAATCACGATCAGGAACTTCAGCACTGCCGCGGCCACCGATACAGCATCCCGCAGGTTGGGGCGCTGGTGCAGCCACAGGATCAGCGCTGCCGCAGCTAGGCTGACGGCAATAGCCAGAACTGGCCGGATGGACAGAAGAAACTCCACCGCGTCACCCTTTCAAGACCGTTAGCTCATCCACTTCCAGCGTGTGGTTGTTGCGCAGCAAGGCGACCAGAATGCCAAGCGCGACCGCGACTTCCGCCGCGGTAATCGCAATGACGAAAATGGCGATGATCTGCCCGCGCAGGTCCTGCAGCACATGCCCGAAGGCAACCAGGTTGATGGTGACGCTGTTCAGCATGAGCTCCAGCGACATCAGCACAACCAGAACATTGCGGCGCAGCAGGACCCCCGCTGCGCCGATTACAAACAGCACCGCGGCAAGGATCAGATACCACGCCGCCGGGATCATCGGGCTGCCCTGCGCGGGGCTTTGCGCTGTGCCGCATTGCTGTCGGCTTCTTCGCTGCGGGCCAGAACCACCGCCCCGATCAAGGCAACCAGCAAGATTACCGAAGCCACCTCAAACGGCAGAAGGTACTCCTGGAACAGCAGCAGGCTGAGATCCGCCACAGACGGCTGCTCGGCGACCCGCGGCCCCGGCCCCATGACCGCGTGCAAACGGGCGCTTTGCAGCAGCAGGAAAATCAGCTCAGCCGCCAGGATTATCAGCGCGATAAGGCCGGGCAGCGGCGCTTTGGGCAGGAACCGGGCCTGCGCCTCCTTGCGCACGTCCAGCATCATGATGACGAAGAGGAATAGCACCATAACGGCGCCGACGTAGACGAATATCTGGATCACCGCGAGGAAGGGCGCCCCCAGCAGAACATAAAGCGCTGCAATCTGGACCAGGCAGGCCACCAGCGCCAGCGCGCTGTGGATCGGGTTCCGTGCAATGACCACAAGCAGCCCCGCCCCCACCGCAACCGCCGAGAGCAGCAGAAAAAATGCCTGTTCCATCAATGCCCTCCCTGGAAATTTTCTCCTGCTTTTTCTTCCTTCCGGCCCGCCGCCGCTGCTGTCACACGCTGTAGCCGGTGCCTTCGATGTATTTCAGAAGCTCTTCTTCCTCGTGTATGATCTCATCCAAGCGGTGCTTCACCACATCGCCGATGCTGATGACCCCCTGCAGACCCTCGTCGTCACAGACCAGCATGTGCCGGTTTCTCTTTTCCGTCATGACCGCCATGAGCCTGATAAGATTGTCGTCCGGCGCGCAGGTAAGGATATCTGTGGTCATCACCTCGCGCACGGCGGACTTCCGGCTCGCCCCCTCCGGGTCCGACAGCGCAATGCAGATATCGCGTTCCGAGACCCCGCCAACCACCTTGCCGGCTGCATCCCGGACAACCGCAAATCCAACCTTGTTTGCGTTAAACAATTGCAGAGCCGTCAAAACACTGTCGTCCGGCGCAACCGAATAGGTCTCATATCCCTTCTGCCCCAACACTGCTTTGACATACATTTTCTTACCCCCCTATCTGTGCCCGCCTTTGCCGTTCTCCCGGCCGCGCCGCTTACAGTTTCGCTTCACTTTCCCTTGCGTATGTGCCGCCACCAGTCGTGGCCTTCAGTCCCGGCCGCAGCAGTGGCCACCGACCGCCGCTTGCCGCCCGGCTCCAGCCTGGCGGGCCGCACTTGGCCGCCGTCCCCGGCCTTGCGCGGCGCGGCCACCAAATCTTCCAGATGCACCACCAGCTTGGGCCGGTGATCACAGGCGACCTCATATTCTTGACCTAGTTTGATTGCGTCCGCCGGACAGGCATCTTCGCAAAGCCCGCAATAGAGGCAGCGCGCCAGGTTGATATCAAACACCTTCGGGCGCCGGTCGCCCTTCTCGTTTTCATAGGGAATTACGGTGATGCAATCGCAGGGGCAGATCTGCGAGCAGAGCTCGCAGGCGACACAGTTCACATCGCCTTCGTCATTGGTCTTGATGAAATGATGGCCGCGGTGGCGCTCGTAGGGCACCCATTTCTCATGGTCGGGATAGCGGTGCGTCACCGTCTTGGAAAACATGTAGCGCAGTGTAAGCCGCAGCCCGGCCAGCAGGTCGAGGAAGAAGACCCTGCCGATCCAGCCCGCCTTTTTGACTGATGTTCTTGCCATCTTGTCTTACCTCCGGATCATAGCATCAGTATCCCGCTGACCAAAATATTGAGCAGGGATAGCGGCAGCAGCACCTTCCAGCCGATCGCCATCAACTGGTCATAGCGGTAGCGCGGGAAGGTGAACCGGAACCACATGAACACCCAGACGAAGAAGCCGATCTTCAGCAGGAACCAGATGGTGTCCGGCAGGAAGAACGGGCTGCCCTGCCAGCCGCCGAAGAACAGCAGCACGTTCAGCGCCGCCAGCATCACCACCACCAGGTATTCCGCCAGCATGAACAGCGAAAACCGGATGCCGCTATATTCGGTGTGGTACCCCGCCCCCAGATCGCCCTCGGCCTCGGGCAGATCAAAGGGGATGCGCTGCGCCTCGGCCAGCCCGGCAACGAAGAATACGAAAAAGCCGACCGGTTGCACAACGACGTTCCACAGCCCGTCCTGCGCCGCAACGATCTGGCTCAGGTTCATCGAATTGGCCAGCATCACGACCCCGATCACCGAGAACCCCATCGGGATTTCATAAGAGATCATCTGCGCAATCGACCGCAGGCTGCCCAGCACCGCGTATTTGCTGTTCGATGCCCAGCCCGCCAGGATAGTGCCGAACACGCCGATCCCGGACACTGCCAGGATGAACAGAAGCCCCACGTTCATGTCGGACAGCATCAGCGTGACCTCTGTGCCGAAGACCTGAACCGGCCCGCCGAACGGAATAACGGTGAACACCAGGAACGGCGGCACCAGTGCCACCACCGGCGCCATCGCAAACAGCCGCCGGTCGGCCTCCGCCGGGAAATGGTCTTCCTTGGTCAGCAGCTTGAGCGCATCCGCCAGCGGCTGCAGCAGGCCATGCCAGCCCACCCGCATCGGCCCAGGGCGCTGCTGGATATGGGCGGCAATCTTTCGTTCCATCCAGGTCAGCGGAAGCGGAAGCAGCAGCAAAACGCCCACGACGACGGCCATTTTGAGAAGCATCGGCAAAAGCGCCAGAACGTACTCCATGCTGCCGAACCTCCGATCCCGGCCGCGTCATTTTCGAAAGATTGTTCGCTGTCAGAGAGTTGCGCCAGCCCTTCCTTACGGGAACCGCCGACCGGTGATCTTGCCGCAAAGCATTGCGAACAAACCCAATTAATCTGCTCTTTATACTATCAGTTCTGCGCAAATTTTGCAAAATGCGCAAATGGGCGGCTCACCGTTGGAATGCCTCATCCGAGTACGGCAGCTATAGCTACCGCCGCGTTGCAGTTCTGCTGAGGGACGCTGGATGTCAGACAGTTGACAAACTACTATTTGCCGGGTGCGCTTGAAGAAGCCGTTGAAGCCTTTGTCGAGCTCTGCAACCACCGCCGCTGCCACGAGAGCCTCGGCAATCTAACACCGGCCGATGTCTATTTCGGTCGAGATCACGCCATTCTCAGCGAAAGGAGAAAAATCAAGGACAGAACATTGAAACAGCGCCGCTTGCTCAATCTCGGACACACCACTTAGGATCAAAACCCATGAGCCAGATCTTCCTGATCGCATTCTCATCAACTGGCCCGCTTCATTTGATGACGGACACACCTTGAGAGCTTAAAGTGCCGTCTGGACAAGACTGGCTCTGATTTCCGGGGCAGATCTGCGCTCCATCGATGATTGGGTATTTCCTTCTATCCGTCGCACAGCGCAAAGAAGGTGCTCTGCCCCCTGAAAACTGGATCGTTCGGAGCTGGAGTTTTCCGCTAAATTTCCCTGGCTGGGAGAGGAGCGGAATCGCATGAAAGCATCGAAGTTCACAGAGGCGCAGAAGGCGTTCATCCTGAAGCAGGGCGAGCA
>NZ_JBHUPT010000087.1:0-297 GCF_049056525.1 Leisingera coralii
CCTGAAAACTGGATCGTTCGGAGCTGGAGTTTTCCGCTAAATTTCCCTGGCTGAGAGAGGAGCGGAATCGCATGAAAGCATCGAAGTTCACAGAGGCGCAGAAGGCGTTCATCCTGAAGCAGGGCGAGCAAGGAACGCCGGTCGCGGAGATCTGCCGCAAGGCCGGGATCAGCCAGGCGACATACTTCAACTGGAAGAAAAAATACGGAGGCCTTCTGCCGGACGAGATGCGCCGGCTGAAAGCGCTTGAGGACGAGAACATCCGGCTGAAGAAGATTGTGGCGGACCTGACGCTGG
>NZ_JBHUPT010000088.1:0-961 GCF_049056525.1 Leisingera coralii
AAGGAACGCCGGTCGCGGAGATCTGCCGCAAGGCCGGGATCAGCCAGGCGACATACTTTAACTGGAAGAAAAAATACGGAGGCCTTCTGCCGGACGAGATGCGCCGGCTGAAAGCGCTTGAGGACGAGAACATCCGGCTGAAGAAGATTGTGGCGGACCTGACGCTGGACCGGGAGATGCTTCAGGATGTCATTCGGCGAAAGCTCTGAAGCCTGGCCGTTTGCGCGAGATTGTCACCGGGATGTGCGTCGATTGGGGTGTATCGATCCGGAAGGCTTGTGGGGCCATCTGCTTCGACACATCCACCTACCACTACAAGTCCCGGCGGACGGATCAGGCTGCCGTCGAACGGCGGATCAAAGAGATCGCAGAGACGCGTGTGCGCTATGGCTACAGGCGCGTCCACGTGCTTCTGAGACGGGAGGGCTGGGTGATCAACATGAAGAAGACACGCAGGATTTACAACGAGTTGGGCCTGCAGCTCAGGAACAAGCACCCCAAGCGCCGGGTGAAGGCAAAGCTCAGAGAAGACCGTCAGGAAGCCGTTGGGCCAAACGATGTCTGGGCGATGGACTTCGTTCACGACCAGCTCGCCCTGGGCAGGAGGTTGCGTATCCTGACCGTTGTCGACACGCATTCCCGGCTCTGCCCTGCGGCCGATCCGCGCTTCACCTATCGGGGCGAAGATGTTGTGCAGACGCTCGAACGGGTCTGCGGGCAGATCGGCTACCCCAGGACGATCAGAGTCGATAACGGCAGCGAGTTCATCTCGCGGGACCTCGATCTCTGGGCCTACGCCAACGACGTTACCCTCGACTTCTCACGGCCTGGAAGGCCCACGGACAATAGCTTCATTGAGGCGTTTAACAGCAAGCTCCGGGCGGAATGCCTTCTGTAATCGGGGCGTGTTCGTCAAGTGCGATCGGTATCGGTTCCGTTATGGGGTCATGCTTCTGTCCGC
>NZ_JBHUPT010000089.1:0-9232 GCF_049056525.1 Leisingera coralii
CGCCGGTGCCGCCATCGCCAGTGCCGCCATCGCCGGTGCCGCCATCGCCGGCGCCGCCATAGCCGCCGGCTTGGCTATCCAAGGGACTGTTTAGGAAACAGGTGAGCAGAACGAGGAACAAAGCACGATGTAACAACATCGGCTTGAAGTAGGGCGGTTATCCCTCCAGTCCATAAGCCTTACGGATACCCCTTTGCGTTCCCGGTCCGAAGTCGCCGTCGATCGCGCCCGCATAGAAGTTGTTGTCCTTCAGTTTCCGTTGCAGCGCGCGCCGCGTCTCTGCGGTGAACATTTTGGGGCGTTCGCTCAGCAGATTGAGCACATCAGAACTGCCGCTGCGCAGCGCCGCATAGAGGTAATGCGCTGAATCTTCAGGGCCTTTCGAGGGGATCAACCCATCGTCGATCAGCGCCGCGAAATTGAACTGAGCCTGCGGATGGCGCAGGTCCGCGGCGCGCTCAAAGAAAGTCAGCGCCTTTTGCGGATTGGCGGGCAGGCCCAGCCCGCCCTGGTAGTGCAAAAACCCAAGATCGTTGATCGCATCGGCAAAATCCTGGGCTGCTGCGGCCTGATACAGCTCCAATGCCTTGGCCGGATCGGCTTCGACACCGGTGCCGCGCTCATAAAGCTTGGCCAGTTCAAACTGTGCTTCAGGAGAGCCGGCATCCGAGGCACGCTGCAGGAAATCCACGGCTGCCTTGGGGTCAAACCGGCCCTCATTCGGGTTGAGGCGGATATAGGCCAGACCCAGCATCGAACGGGTGTCGCCGAGGTCGGCCAGCGCCAGCAGCTGCTCCTCCTGGTCGGGCTTCAGCGCGGCCCAGGCGGCGGAGGCATCGGCCACGGACACCGGCGCATCGTCCTCACCGGGGCCGGCCAGATAGAAGGGGACCCCGGTCAGCGAACCGTAGGTATGGGGTTCCTGCAGGTTGGCGGTGGTCTCCAGCACCCGGTCGCGCACCTGGCGGAACATCAGGCTGATCTCCAGCCCGGGCTGCACCATTTTCTCCATCAAGGCTGTCGCATAAGGGGAGTTGCTGCCGCTGCCGTCCAGCGCCACCTGGCCATCCTTGGCGGCAAAGGCGACCAGGGTGCCGCGGTCCGGATCGGCCGGCGCCATGCCGCCGCCGCCGCGGGTGGTTGCCGTGGTGTCAGTGGTCTGGCTGCCGCCTTGCTCCAGGGCAATGGAGTCGCCCAGCGGGTTGTCGCGGCAGCTGTCGAGGATCACGATGCGCATCTTGCGGGCCCGGTCCACTGCCGCCAGCAGCTGTTTCAGCGACAGCGACTGGCGCTGCACATCGCGGTTGCTGGCCACTTTGGCGTCTGCCGGGATCAGGAAATTCTCGCCCTGAACCTCGATCCCGTGGCCTGCGAAATAGACCAGCGCCAAGTCGGCGACTTCGGAGCGGAAGGCGAAATCATCCAGCATCTGCTCCATTTCCGCGGTGCCCGGATCCAGCGCCAGGCTGACGTCAAAGCCGATCCCCTCCAGCGTGTCCGCCATCGCCACGGCATCGTTGCGGGTGTTTTCCAGGGGCGGCAGATACTGGTATTGCGCCACGCCGATGACCAGGGCAATGCGGTCGCTGGCAGCCTGTGCCCCTGCCGCAATTAGCAGGCAGGCAGTGAAAATCAACGGTTTGAAAAGGAAAGACATACGGATACCCGGGCTGGCGGTTTCAGCTATGCCCAATGTAGTCCGCGGCGGCAGCAATTAAAAAAGAAAATTCGCGGCGGCAGGGGCCGGCAAGGCAGCCCCGCCCTGACGGGGCGGGGCGGGGCCGGGGAGTTCAAGTGCTTGCCATGCTGCTGGCAGAGCGCAGCCGTTCGCGCAGTTTTTCCAGGGTGACCCCTGCCGCGGCGGCCGGCAGATCGGCGGGGCCTGCCTCGTCAACCTGCGCCTGCACGCGCTTGTAGAAACCGGAGAGCCCGGCCAGGGTCTGGATCACCAGATCGAAGTCCTGCAGGGAGCGCAGTTCCTGGCTGGTCGGCGGCGTGCCCCGTTCCAGAACGTCGAGCACGACGTCTTCCAGCGCCTGCATCTGACCGCGCAGCTGCTCCATTTCCCACGCCGAGGCGGCGCAAAGTTCGCTCAGGGCTTTGCCGGGACGCTCCATCGTTACAGCCGCCCGACGACCTGTTCGATGGCCTGTTTCATCGTGGCAACCGTGAACGGCTTGCGGACAATGTTGTTGAGGCCGATCTGCTTGCCGACCTGGATCATCTCCGGCGTCGGCTTGCCGGTGACCAGAATGAAACCGACCCGCTGGGTGACCTGGTGGCTGCGCAGGGCCTTCAGCAGGCCCAAACCGTCCATGCCCGGCATGTTGTAGTCGGACAGCACCATGTGCACCGGCGTCTGAACCAGTTTCTGGTAGGCGCCCTGGCCGGAGTTTTCGACCATGTAGTTCTTGATGCCGATCTCATCCAGGCTCTGTGTGATGATCCCCCGGCTGGTTGACATATCGTCAACGACCATAACGCGGAGAGAGTCTTTCAAGCTCATTTTTCTTTCCTTCTGCTCTGCTTGCAGCCGTGGTCAGGGAGTCCTGCCAGCGGGTGAGTTAACATAGGTTGTGATCCCGGCCGTCTTCAGGTGCTGCGCTGCCGGGCCTGACATGCGCTCGGAGTGCCCGATGAAGAGGTAGCCGCCCGGGTTCAGGGCATTCTGGAAGGCCTGCCACACCTTCTGCTGGGTCGGGTTGTCGAAATAGATCGCCACGTTGCGGCAGAAGATGGCATCGAACTTGCCCCGGAACGGGAACGGCTCGATCAGGTTCAGCACCCCGAAGGTGATCAGCTTGCGCAGGCTGTCCGGCAGCCGCCCCCCGGAGTCGCGGGCGGGCACCAGCTTGCGGTATTTCGCGTCGATCTGGGCCAGTTCGTCCTCGGGATACTTCGCCGCCTGGGCATGACGCACCACCACCGGGTCGATGTCGGTGCCCAGGATCTTGAAGTCCAGCTTGGCCGCCTCCGGGCACAGATCCAGGACGGTCATGGCAATCGAATAGGGTTCCTGCCCGTTGGAGCAGCCCGCCGACCACAGCCTTACCCGGCCGCCGCGCCGCGCCTTTTCGATCAGCGGCGGCAGCACGTCACTGCGCAGAGTTTCGAAATGGTGCGGTTCCCGGAAGAAATGGGTCACGTTGGTGGTCAGAAGCGACAGCAGGCCGCTGCGCTCCTGTTCGGCGCTGGGGCCGTCCAGGCAAGCCAGATATTCCTTGAAGCTGGTGAAATTGCGCTGGCGCAGCTTGCGCGCCAGCCGCGAGGACACCAGCGGCTTCTTGCTTGCCGCCAGGGCCAGGCCGAAGTGCTTGTGCGCAAACTGCGCAATGGCTTCGAATTCCTGGTCCGAGAGCGAAAAGCTTTCAGCTGCGGGAGAGATGGAACCTTCTGCGCTCACGGCATCACCTGCTCCGGAGCCGAGATCACCGCATCCAGGTTTATGATGCGCACCATGGTGTCATCATGCGAGATGATGCCCTGGATGTATTCCATCGTGTTGCGGCTGTCGACCGGCGGGGTGTCCTGGATGTCATCCGGGTTGATCGAGATGATTTCCGAGACCGACTCCGCCAGCAGCCCGACCGGCTTGCCATGCACCGAGACCACGATCACCACATTGCGCTCGCTGGCTTCGGTCTGCTGCAGGCCGAAACGGGCCGACAGGTCATAGATCGGGATCACCGCGCCGCGCAGGTTCATCACCCCCAGCACATCGGCCGGGGCATGCGGCAGGATGGTCACCGGCGACCAGCGCCGGATCTCGCGGATCTGGGTGATCTTCAGGCAGAAAGCCTGGCCTGCCACGGTGAAGCTGACGAACTCGCTGTGTTCAGCGTGCTTCACTTCCTGATCGGTTTGCTTCACTTCAGCTTGCATTGCTCATTCTCCGCTCGGTGTCAAAGGCGGCTGCTGTGGGCGAGGCCGCAATGATGCTTTCTGGGTCCAGGATCATGGCGATTTTACCGTCGCCGAGGATGGTTGCGGCGGCGACGCCGGGAATTTCCCCGCAGACGCCGTCCAGGCTCTTGATCACCACCTGGCGCTGGTCGTGGATGTCATCCACCGCCAGGGCGCAGCGCTGGCCGGTTTCGGTCTCCACCAGCAGGTAGACGCCGGCCTGCTGGTCGCTTTCGCGGTAGAGGCCCAGCCCGCCGGCAACATCGCAGATCGGCACGAAGTTGCCGCGGATCGACAGCAGGGTGCCGTCGGCGCCCAGGCTGTTGATCATGTCGTCGCTGCCGCGCATGGTTTCGACAATCGAGGTGATCGGCACCACCATGGTCTGATCGGCAACCGACACCACCATGCCGTCCATCACCGCCAGCGTCAGCGGCAGGATGATGGTGAAAGTGGAGCCCTTGCCCGGCGCGGAGGAG
This sequence comes from Leisingera coralii, assembly GCF_049056525.1. Lineage (NCBI taxonomy): Bacteria > Pseudomonadati > Pseudomonadota > Alphaproteobacteria > Rhodobacterales > Roseobacteraceae > Leisingera > Leisingera coralii. Next base: position 4,383 of record NZ_JBHUPT010000089.1, read on the forward strand.
ATGTTGATGCGCCCGCCAAGGCCGGTTACCGCGTTCTTCACAACGTCCATGCCGACGCCGCGGCCGGAGAGGTTCGAGATCTCCTTGGCCGTGGAGAAACCGGGCGCAAACAGCAGGTTGTCGATCTCGCTGTCCGTCAGTTCGGCGTTTTCCGGGATCAGCCCCTTCTCGATTGCAATTTGCTTGACCCGCGGGCGGTTCACGCCTGCGCCGTCGTCCCTGATCTCGATGCAGACGCTGCCGGAGCGGTGCGAGGCCGACAGCCGGATTTCGCCTGTTTTGACCTTGCCCGCGCTTTCGCGGTCTTCGGGTTTTTCAATGCCGTGGTCGACCGCATTGCGCAGGATGTGCGTCAGCGGATCGGACAGCCGTTCGATCACCGTCTTGTCGACCTCGGTGTTTTCGCCTTCGGTGACCAGCTTGCAGGTCTTGCCGGTGGCGGCCGAGGCCTCGCGCACGATCCGGGCCATGCGCTGGAACAGCGGTTTCACCGGCTGCGCGCGGATGGCCATGACACCTTCCTGGATGTCGCGCGCCAGGTTCTTAAAGCCTTCCAGCTCCGTCTCGACATCCCGGGTATCCGAAACATTGAGATTGGCGATCTGCTGCGCGAGCATCGAATGGTTGATGATGAGCTCCCCGACAGCGTTGATCAGCCGGTCCACCCGCTCGAGCTCGACGCGGAGCGTGGGCTTGGGACCGCCGCGCTGCTCCTGCTTGCCGCTCTCGGCTTTCGGGGCCGATGCCTTTTCCTCGGCAGCTGCCGGCTTGGCTTCGGGTTCAGGTGCGGGGACCGGCGGTTCAAAAGGGGCGGCAGAGGCCTCGCCGTCTGCGCTGTCCGCGGCAGGCGGCGCGGGCGGAGCGCTGAACATCGCGTCCAGGGCGGCTAGGGCGTTTGCCTCGGCTTCCGCATCGCCATCCCCGGCAATCGACAGCTCGCACAGGCCTTCGACAAACTCGAAGACTGCCTCGACCACCGACCGGGGCTCCTTGGTTACCAGCACCAGGTCCCACGCCAGGTAGCTTTCGTCCATGTCCATGGTGTCGAAGCCGGGCAGCTCGTTCTCGTCGAGCTTCACGGTCAGCTCGCCCATGTCCTTGAGCGCCTGGAACAGGAAGAACGGCTCGTTGCCGGTGCCGTACATCTCCTTCAGCGGCTGGAAGCGGATCCGGTAGGTCTCTTCCTGCGGTGCCGCCGGGGCACCGCCAATACCGCCGAGGTCAGCCATCGGCGCCGGGCCGCCAAGCCCCATCGGCTCGAAGGTGAGGTCTTCCTCTTCTTCGGGGATGTATTCGTCCAGCGCCGCCAGCAGGGTGTCGTGGTGCGCTTCATCGATCTGGCCGCCGTCGCGGGCGACTTCCACCAGCGCCGACAGGTGGTCGCTGGAGCGCAGCAGCAGCTGGATCAGCTTTTCGTCCAGCTCCAGCCGGCTCGAGCGCACCTCGTCGAAGACAGTTTCGAACCGGTGGGCAAAGGCCACCAGGTCATCCAGGCCAAAGGCCCCGGCACCGCCTTTGATCGAGTGCACGGCGCGGAAGATCGCATTGACCACCTCAGGGTCGTGATCGCCTCCTTCGATGGCGGTCAGCCCCTCATCCGTTGCTTCGAGGAGCTCTTCGCACTCCTCAAAGAAGGTATCCTGAATCGAGCCGGACATCTCAGGCCGCAGCTCCGGTCACTCGCTTGAGCGCAAAGATCAGCGAGGCATCGTCAAACGGCTTGGTGATCCAGCCGGTGGCGCCGGCGCCGCGGGCGCGGGCCTTCAGCTCGGGGGCGCTTTCGGTGGTCAGCACCAGGATCGGCACCTTGGAGTTGATGCCGTGGCCGCGCAGCTCTTCGATCACGCCGAAACCGTCGAGGTTGGGCATGTTGATGTCGGTGATGACGACGTCGGGGTCGACGTCGGAATACATGTCCACCCCTTCGCGGCCATCGACCGCACAGTGGTATTCAAACCCGGCCTCTTCCAGGGTTGCGGCCAGAAGATTCCGGATCGTGCGGGAATCGTCGATTGCCAGAACTTTGGTCTTCATGCTGTTTCCTCGTCTTCAAAACGGTTGGGCTCCAGCCCCAGAAGCGTCAGGGACTTGCGGCAGGATTCGGTGATGTTGGTGACTGAGAAGCCTACCCCCTCGGACCGCCACTGCTGCTCTGCTCCGAGCAGAATCTGCAGGCAGCGCGACGGCATCAGAGCCACGCCGCTGCAGTCGATTTCGACAGCCTTGGCGCGCGCCCCTTGCAGAAAGGCGATCAGCGGATCCAGCTCCGCGAAGGCATTCGGCAGATCCAGAATGTGCTTTTGCGTTTCCGTTGTCATGTTCGGCGATTCGCACCCCCGTTGTCGGCGATCAGTTCGAGTTCGATGAAGCAATTGATAGGTGCGGGGCCTTAACATTTGATTGCCGCCGCGCGCCGGTGGAGGGGGATTCATAAGGAGAGGCCGGGCAATTCCGCGTCGAAATTCCCGTCAATTTTTAACAGTGGCCGGACAGGCCCGGGAATCACCTGGCCGCGGCGCTGCAGCGCTTTCGGCTGTGTGCAGTATGCTGCGCACAGCCAGCAGCTGCATCTTTACCGGGCCTTTACGGAGTGACGCTGTTGCGCTGCGGATTCCGGCTCTTTTTTGCTGTTGAACAGGGTCAGGCTGCCCTTCCGTAAGCTGCAAATTAACATCTGCGCGACATCCTGAGTGGCATCATCATTTGCGGTGGCCCAGACCGCAACACTCTTAGGAGGACGGAATGAAAGCCCTGAAGTCGCTTAAACTGGCACATAAGTTGCCGTTGTTTGTTGTTGGACTGGTTGTGCTTGTGACGGCGATTCTCGTCACCATCAGCACCATCAGCTTCCAGCGCAGCGCAGAAACAAATGCCCAGGATCAACTGAGCTCCATGGTGGCGGACCGCAAGCTGTCGGTGCAGACCCTGCTGGACGGGATTCATGCGGATGTCCGGACGCTGGCCTCGGTGCCGTCAACGGCAACCGCCATTGAATGGCTGACGATGACGTGGAACGACCTGGAGGGAAATCCGGGCGAGGTTCTGCGCCAGGCCTATATCGACGACAACCCGCATCCGGCCGGCGAGAAACATCTGCTGGCGCGCGGCAAGGGCGACTCGCCCTACCACATGCATCACGAGAGCTTTCATCCGGCCTACAGGACGCTGACCGAGAGCAAGGGCTATTATGATGCCTTCCTGATCAACCTGGCCGGCGACATCGTCTATTCGGTGTTCAAGGAAAGCGATTTCGGCACCAACATGATGTCCGGGCCGTTCAAGGACTCCGGCCTTGCGAAGGTGTACCGCGAAGCGCTCGAAGGCAGCCGCGGCGAGGTGTTCTTTGCCGATATGGAGCCCTATGCGCCAAGCGCGGGTGCGGCGGCTGCCTTTGCCGCGTCGCCGGTCGTGAATGACGCCAATCTCACCGTCGGTGTGCTGGCGGTCCAGATTCCCGTCAGCTTGATCGGGTCGATCGTCAACAATGAGCAGGGCATGGGCGAAACCACCCAGATCTATCTGGCGGGTTCCGATATGCAGGCCCGCACGAATTCGCGGTTCGAAGGCGGCTTCAAAGTGCTCTCGCAGCTGCCGCCGACCAAGCAGGTGGTGGAAGCCTTTGACGGCAAGTCGCATGTGCAGACTGGTGTTCCCGGCCTCGACGGGCATCCCGTGCTGGCCTATTCGGAACCGCTGCCGCTGGCCTTCGCAGACTGGGCGATCATCGCCGAGCAGGATCTGGCTGAACTGATGGCCCCGGCGGTCCAAAAGCGCAACATGCTGCTGTTGGCCTCGCTGATCTGCGCCGGCGGCATGTCGTTCTTCGGCTGGCTGTTCGCCCGCTCCATCACCAAGCCGATCGACCGGATCTGTGAAAACATGGAGGCGGTGTCCTCCGGTAATCTCGACATCACCGTCACAGCCGCCAGCCGCAGCGATGAGATCGGCAAGATCGGCAAGACGCTGGTGTCGATGCAGCAGGACCTGAAGCAGGCCCGCGCTGCGGAAGAGGAACGCGCTGAAATGCAGAGGCAGCAGCAGGAGGTGGTCGAAAACCTGAGCGCGGGCCTGATGCAACTGGCCGACGGCGACTTCTCGCAGCAGATCAAGGGTCCGTTCCCGCAGGAGTACGAACAGCTGCGGAAGAACTTCAACAGCACGGTCACCAATCTGAGCGGCACCGTCCAGCAGGTGATCGAGGCCTCCGGCAGCATCCGCAACGGCGCTGCCGAGATCAGCCAGGCCTCCGATGACCTCTCGCACCGCACCGAGAGCCAGGCCGCGACGCTGGAAGAGACTGCGGCGGCGCTGGATGAGCTGACCGCTTCGGTGAAATCCGCTGCCGAAGGCGCCCGCAGCGTCGAAGCAACCATGGCCGAGGCGCGCACCGAGGCGGAGAACAACCGCGAAGTGGTGCAGAGCGCGGTGTCCGCCATGACTGAGATCGAGCAGAGCTCGAACCACATCAGCCAGATCATCTCGGTGATCGACGACATTGCCTTCCAGACCAACCTGCTGGCCCTGAATGCAGGGGTTGAGGCGGCGCGGGCGGGCGAGGCCGGCAAGGGCTTTGCCGTGGTCGCCAGCGAGGTGCGGGCGCTGGCGCAGCGCTCCTCGGACGCGGCGATGGAGATCAAGACGCTGATCAGCGACAGCTCCAAACAGGTCGAGCGCGGGGTGGATCTGGTCGGCAAGGCCGGCGAGGCGCTGCAAAGCATCGTCGAACGGGTCACCCATATCTCGCAGCTGGTCTCCGGCATTGCCGAGGGCGCCGCAGAGCAGTCGACCGGCCTCAACGAGATCAACACCGGCGTCACCCAGCTGGACCAGGTGACGCAGCAGAACGCGGC
>NZ_JBHUPT010000090.1:0-34203 GCF_049056525.1 Leisingera coralii
ACAGGTCGAGCGCGGGGTGGATCTGGTCGGCAAGGCCGGCGAGGCGCTGCAAAGCATCGTCGAACGGGTCACCCATATCTCGCAGCTGGTCTCCGGCATTGCCGAGGGCGCCGCAGAGCAGTCGACCGGCCTCAACGAGATCAACACCGGCGTCACCCAGCTGGACCAGGTGACGCAGCAGAACGCGGCAATGGTGGAAGAGGCCACCGCGGCCGGCCACATGCTGAATACGGATGCCAACAAGCTGGCCGAACTGGTTGCCCATTTCCGGGTGACAGGCGGCAGCCCGGCAGCCCGTCCTGCCCCTACAGCGGCCCCGGCCGCTCCGGCGGCAAAGCCTGCCCCTTCGGCGCATGGCGCGGAAGACTGGGAGATCGAGGCCAGTGCGGCGCCTGCCGCGGCGGCCGCGGCCGGGAGCGGCAATGCCGCCCGCGAGCTCTGGCAGGACTTCTGAACGACTGACCGGAGGCGCCGTTGCCCGGGCAACGGCGCCTTCAGGCTATGGCAACCTGTGCCTGCAATTCTGACGGCACCGCAAATTGACTGAGGAACCCATTGTCTTCGAAAAACTTATTGATCATTACCACTGACCGCAGCTTTGCCCGTAACCTGCAGAGCTACATGGAATCCGCCTACCCGGGCATGCGGGTGTATTTGGCGAACAACCTGATGATGGCCTACAACCAGGCAGAAGCGGCGCAGCCGGTTTTTGCCTTTGTGGAGGACGGGTTCACCAAGCTGCCGGAATTCGAGATGATGATGGCGCTGTTTTCGGCGATGGATACCCGCTGGGTCTCGGTCATGGATACGCAAGGCGCCACCCCGGCCCGGAAATCCTCGCCGCTGCTGGATGTCGGAGCGGGCATCTTCGAGCTGACAAAGGCGGATCACCCCAGCCAGTTCGCCCAGTATTTCGACATGATGGTCAAGGCGCCGCGCCGCAGCCCCCGGGCTGCAGCGTCCAAACACCCGGCGGCGTCTGGCGGCGGCAGCCGCAAACTGATCCTGATCGGATCCTCGACCGGCGGAGTGGAAGCCCTGCGCAGCATTCTGGTCGGCTTCCCCTTCGACTGCCCGCCAACCCTCATCGTGCAGCATACCGGCAAGAATTTCGGCGCCGGCCTGGTCTCGCTGCTGGACCGGATCTGCCCGGCGCGGGTGCGGGCGGCCGAGGATGGTATCGCGCTGGAGCCGGGCCATGTCTACATCGCCGCCGGCCAGCGCCGCCACATGGGCCTGAGCAACCGCAAGCCGCTGCGGCTGAGGATGAAGGAAGGTCCGGATATTTCCGGCCACACGCCGTCTGTTGACGCTCTGTTCACCTCTGCCGTGCCATATGGGAAGGACGTTGTTGCCACCATTCTGACCGGCATGGGCCAAGACGGCGCCCGGGGGCTGCTGGACCTGCGCAAGGCAGGCGCCAAGACTTTTGCCCAGGATGAAAAGTCCTCGGTGGTTTACGGGATGCCCAGAGTGGCCTGGGATATCGGCGCCGCGCAGCAGCAGGTGCCGCTGGCCCGGATGGCCAGCACACTACTACAGGCCAGCAAGGCCTGAACACTCCGCAGGAAGGGACCAAAACCTTGACCACTGTTTTCGCCAATTCGAAATCCGTAACGGTTCTTCAGGGGGAATACCGGGTGACCACTGATCCGAAAACCGTGTTCTCGACGGTGCTCGGCTCGTGCATCGCGGCGTGTATCTACGATCCGGAAAATGGTGTCGGCGGGATGAATCATTTCCTGCTGGCAAATGCCCGCCAGGGCGGGGCGGCCAACGCCCGCTACGGCATTCACGCGATGGAGCTGCTGATCAACGGCATCATGAAAAAAGGCGCCGTGCGGTCGAACCTGAAGGCCAAGGTCTTCGGCGGCGCCAAGATGTCGGCGAACCTGTCGGATATCGGCGCCTCCAACGCCGACTTCGTGCAGCGGTTCCTGCGCGACGAAGGCATTCCCTGCATTTCCTCCAGCGTTGGCGGCACGTCCGCACGCAGGGTGCGGTTTCACGCCTGTTCCGGCGCGGCCCAGCAGACCCATGTCCAGGACGACCGCAAGCTCGGCGAAATGGAGCAGCGTGCCGCGGCGCGCCCGGCACCGGCACCGGCACCGGCGGCAGGCGGCGCGGGCGCTGTCACCCTGTTCTGACCGGCTTGCACAGCAAGGCCGGGAGGCCAAGCCGGCCGGCACAAACCGGGCGCAGGCAAATACCGTTTGCCCGCGCTGCCCGGCAGAGGTAGTCCCTTAGGGGTAATGACGACAAACCGGGCTTCAACACTGTTTTCTCAGATCTTGCCAGGCTTCCGGCGCGGCTTGGCAGCGGCCGGTCTGCTGATATGGGGCATGGCGGCTATGGCGCAGGCTCAGATCACGGTTTTTGCCGCGGCCAGCACCAAAACAGCGCTGGATGAGGCGGCCGCCGCTTACCAGGCCGGGACCGGCCGGTCAGTCACGATTTCCTATGCCGGCTCCCCGGCGCTGGCCCGGCAGATCCAGCTGGGCGCGCCGGCGGATGTGTTTATCTCGGCCAATCCCGGCTGGATGGATGTGCTGCAGCAGGAGGGGCTGGTGGATCCGGCCTCGCGCCTGGATCTGCTTGCAAACCGCCTCGTGCTCATCGCCCACGGGAATGACTCCGCACCGCTGGACCTGGCGGCCGCGGATCTGGGCGGATTGCTGGGCGAGGGCCGGCTGGCCATGGCCCTGACCGATGCGGTGCCTGCGGGCATTTACGGCAAGGCGGCCCTCACTGCTTTGGGCCACTGGACCGCCGTCGCGCCCAAAGTGGCGCAGACAGCCAATGTGCGCGCCGCGCTGGCGCTGGTGGCCTCTGGCGAGGCGCCGATGGGCGTGGTTTACGCAACCGATGCCGGCGCGGGCAGCAATGTCTCGGTGATCGCTGTCTTTCCGGAGGGAAGCCACCCGCCAATTGTCTACCCGGCAGCTGCCGTCGCCGGCGGCAACTCAGAAGAGGCCAAGGCCTTTCTGGAGTATATGCGCAGCCCCGAAGCCCGGGAGATTTTTCTGCGCCACGGCTTCGGAGTACTGGCGGAGTGAGCGCGGACGCGGCATGGCTGGGGCCGGAAGAATGGCAAGCAGTGATGCTGTCGCTGCGGGTTTCGTTCTGGGCGACGCTGACGGCACTGCCGCTGGCGGTTTTCGTGGCCTATGCGCTGGCGCGCTGGCGGTTTCCCGGCAAGCAGATCGTCAACAGCCTGGTGCATCTGCCGCTGATCCTGCCGCCGGTGGTGACCGGCTACCTCCTGCTGATGGTCTTTGGCACCAAAGGCCCGGTTGGCGGAGCGCTGCAGCAAATTGGCATCGTCTTTGCCTTCCGCTGGACCGGGGCGGCACTGGCGGCCGGGATCATGGCCTTTCCGCTGATGGTGCGGGCGATCCGCCTGTCGGTGGAGGCGGTGGATCCGAAACTGGAGCAGGCTGCCGCGACTCTGGGCGCGTCGCGGGTATTGTGCTTTGCCACTGTCACCCTGCCGATGATCCTGCCCGGCCTGATTGCCGGCACCGTGCTGGGCTTTGCCAAGGCGATGGGGGAGTTCGGAGCCACAATCACCTTTGTTTCCAGCATTCCGGGGCAGACCCAGACGCTGCCCTCGGCGATCTACACTTTCCTGCAGGTGCCGGGCGGCGAGGCGGCGGCATTGCGGCTGACGCTGGTATCTATTGCCATCGCACTCAGTGCGCTGCTGCTCTCCGAGATCCTGGCGCGCCGGGCGGCTGACCAGGCCGGGGGGCGCTGATGCTGACGGTCTCGCTGCAACATGCGCTGACGGGGTTCGGGCTGGATGTGCAGTTCGAGGCGCCGCCGGGCGTGACCGTGCTGTTCGGACGGTCAGGCACCGGCAAGACCACGGTGATCCAGGCCGTTGCCGGCCTGCTGCGGCCCGACCAGGGACGGGTGACGCTGAATGGCGAGGTGCTGTTTGACACCGCCCAGCGGCAATGGCTGCCGCCGCACAAACGCCGGATGGGCTATGTGTTTCAGGAGGGGCGGCTGTTTCCCCATCTGACCGTTCGGCAAAACCTGCTGTTCGGGCAATGGTTCGCCCCGCGCGGCGCCAAGCGGGAAAGCCTGGACCGGGTGGTGGACCTGCTGGGTATCGGCCCCCTGCTGCAGCGGCGGCCCGGACTGCTGTCGGGTGGCGAGAAACAGCGGGTGGCAATTGGCCGGGCCCTGCTGTCGGCTCCGCGGATGATCCTGGCGGATGAGCCGCTGTCGGCGCTGGACGAGGCCCGCAAGGCGGAGATCCTGCCCTATTTCGAGCGGCTCAGGGACGAGATCGGTATTCCGATGCTCTATGTCAGCCATTCCGCCGCCGAAGTGGCGCGGCTGGCGACAACGGTTGTGGTGCTGCAGGACGGCAAGGTGCAGCGCCAGGGCAGCGCGGCGGAGGTGCTGGGCGATCCGGCAGTCATGCCCGCTGGCGTGCGCGCCGCCGGTGCCCTGCTGGAGGCTCGGGTCGCCCGTCACCACTCGGACGGGCTGACAGAGCTGGAGGCGGGCGGCGTGCCGCTGTTCCTGCCGCAGATCACCCGGGTGCCGGGCAGCCCGGTGCGGGTGCGGATCTCGGCACATGAGGTGATCCTGTCGCGCCAGCGTCCCGAAGGATTGTCGGCGCTCAATATCCTGCAGGGCACGGTTGAGCATGTCCGCACCGGCAGCGGCCCTGGCGCCATGGTCTCGCTGCAGACGCCGGCAGGCCGGGTGCTGGCCCGGGTCACCCGGAGGTCGGCACAGGCATTGGGGCTGGAGCCGGGGGCGGAGTGCTATGCCGTGGTCAAGACCGTCTCCATCGCGCCGGAGGATATCGGCGGGGCCGGATAGGGCGGAGTCCCCTGCTTTCAAAATTTCCGCAATAATCCTTCAGGTAATCTTGATACGGAAATAAGTTCGGTTGCGCGCAGAGGGCGGGTATCAATAGGGCAGCAGTTCAGCAGGAAAGGCAGCCCATGACCAAACGATCCTATTACGCACCGGAAGGCGGGCTGCCGCCGCAGACCCAGTTGCTCACCGACCGGGCCATGTTCACCGAGGCCTATGCGGTGATCCCCAAGGGCACGATGAGCGATATCGTGGCAAGCCTGCTGCCGTTCTGGGACAAGGCCCGCTTCTGGGTGCTGTCGCGGCCCTTGTCGGGCTTTGCCGAGACGTTTTCCCAGTACATCGCCGAAGTGCAGCCCGGTGGCGGCAGCGACCGGCCGGAAACCGAGCCGGGCACCGAGGCGGTTCTGTTTGTCGTCCAAGGCTCCATGACGCTGACCATCGACGGCACGGCGCATGAGATGGAAGAAGGCGGCTATGCCTACCTGCCGCCCGATGCCGTCTGGAGCCTTCGCAACAAAGGCAGCGCGCCGGTGCGGTTCCACTGGGTCCGCAAAGCCTATCAGGCGGTTGCGGGCCTGGACGCGCCCGAGGCCTTTGTCACCAACGAGAACCACGTCGATCCGACCCCGATGCCGGAAACCGAAGGCAAATGGGCCACCACCCGGTTCGTCGACCCGAACGACCTGCGCCACGACATGCATGTGACCATCGTCACCTTTGAACCCGGCGCGGTGATCCCCTTTGCCGAGACCCACGTGATGGAGCACGGCCTGTATGTGCTGGAAGGCAAGGCGGTTTACCGGCTGAACCAGGACTGGGTCGAGGTCGAGGCCGGCGATTACATGTGGCTGCGCGCCTTCTGCCCGCAGGCCTGTTATGCGGGCGGGCCGGGCAAGTTCCGCTATCTGCTCTACAAGGACGTGAACCGTCATATGCCGCTGGCGCCGTTGCGCTGACGGCGGGGGGGAGCGCCCGGCCCTGATATGTGCCCGGGCGCTGCCCGGCTTTGTCAGCCGGGCGGGGTCCGATCCGCTGCCGGCGCTCCCAATCCATAGGACAGTTTCTCTGCGGCGCCCCTAACCAGGGCGCCGATTTCGTTGATGCGCGCGTCCGGCATCCGGGCGGTGGGGCCGGAGACGGAGATCCCGGCCAGCACCTCGCCCTGCATTCCGAACACCGGCGCCGCCACACAGCGCATGCCCGGGGCCTTTTCCTCATCGTCGAAGGACCAGCCGCGGCTGCGGATCTGCGCCAGATCTTCGCGCAGTGCCTCGGCTGAGGTCAGGGTTTTCTTCGTGAACTCCTGCAGCGTCCGGCCGCGCAGGAAGCGGCTCAGCTGATCCTCGCCAAAGCAGCTGAGCAGCGCCTTGCCGATGCCCGAGGCGTGCATGGGTGAGGTGGTGCCGGGCGGGAAGAAGGCGCGGATCGACTCATGGGTTTCCACTTGGCTCACAAACATCACGTCGCCGCCGCGTTCGATCCCGAGGTTGGAGGTCTCGCCCGTTGCCTCCATCAGCTCCCGCATCACCGGCCGCGCCCGTTCGATCACGCTGGAGCGGCGCAGGAAGGCGGAGCCGAGGCGGAAGGCCATCGCGCCGATATGCCAGGTCTGCGACTGCGGCTCCATCTCGACGATCTGGCGCGCCTCCAGCGTGGACAGCACCCGGTACATGGTGGCCGCCGACTGATCCAGCGCCGTGGACAGTTCGGTCAGCGTCATGCCGCTGGCGCCTGCCAGCGCGTCGAGCACGTCCAGGGCCCGGTCGAGCGATTGAATCGTGGGCGGCTGGCTGGCGGAATCAAAGCTTTTGGGGCGGCCCTTGCGGCGCGGCGCTTGCGGCATTTTCAAGCCTCCCGAGGCAATTCAAAAAGCAGCTTATGAATAAAACTGAAAATCGCTTCTGTACAGTGAAAAAACTAAAGCCTTTGTTATTATGCATAAAATCGCCATTTATTGCGTTTATGAAAGCTTTTTTCAAAAAAATTTCCCTGAGTGCTTCTTGCCTTTAGAGTGAAGGAAATCGCCACAGGAGGGCACGACATGAGCTTTCAAAACCCGGTTTTCATTCCCGGTCCGACCAATATGCCCGAAGCACTGCGCAAGGCAGTGGACATGCCGACGCTGGACCACCGCTCGCCGCTGTTCGGCCAGATCCTGCACCCGGCACTGGCCGGCGTGAAGAAGGTTCTGAAAAGCGAAACCGCCGAGATCTTTGTGTTTCCGTCGACTGGCACCGGCGGCTGGGAAACCGCGATCACCAACACGCTGAACGCAGGCGACAAGATCCTGGCCGCCCGCAACGGCATGTTCAGCCACCGCTGGATCGACATGTGCCAGCGCCACGGTCTGGACGTCCAAGTGGTTGAAACCCCTTGGGGGGAGGGCCTGCCTGCGGACCGCTACGAGGAAATCCTGACCGCCGACAAATCGCACCAGATCAAGGTGGTTCTGGCGACCCATAACGAGACCGCAACCGGCGTCAAATCCGACATCGCCGCCGTCCGCCGCGCGCTGGACGCCGCAGGCCACCCGGCGCTGCTGTTTGTCGACGGCGTGTCCTCCATCGCCTCGATGGACTTCCGGATGGATGAATGGGGCGTCGATATCGCCGTTACCGGTTCGCAAAAAGGTTTCATGCTGCCGCCGGGCCTGGCCATCGTCGGCTTCTCGCCCAAGGCGATGAAGGCGGCGGAGACCGCGACTCTGCCGCGCACTTTCTTTGATATCAAGGACATGGCCAATGGCTATGCCAACAGCGCCTATCCCTACACGCCCTCCGTCGGCCTTCTGAACGGTCTGAACATGGCTTGTGGTATGCTGCTGGATGAAGGGCTGGAGAATGTCTTTGCCCGCCACCACCGGATTGCCGAGGGCGTCCGCGCCGCGGTCCGCGCCTGGGGGCTGGAGCTGTGTGCCGTGTCGCCGGATGTCTACTCCGACAGCGTCAGCGCGATCCGCACGCCGGAAGGCTTTGACGCCAACAAGTTCGTCAGCTTGGCGGCCGAGAAATACGGCGTCGCCTTTGGCACCGGCCTGGGGGAGGTCGCCGGCAAGGTGTTCCGCATCGGCCACCTGGGCAGCCTGACCGACGTGATGGCGCTGTCGGGCATTGCGACCGCCGAAATGGTCATGGCCGACCTGGGCCTGAACATCCCGCTGGGCTCCGGCGTGGCGGCGGCTCAGGACTACTACCGCGGCAACACCGCCTCCAGCACCAAGGCTGCCGCCTGATGAAGGATACCGCTATGTATATCCCGACCTATGAGGACATGCTGGCTGCGCATGAGCGCATCCAGCCGCATATCCGCCGCACGCCGGTGCGCACCTCGGACTACCTGAATGAACTGACCGGCGCTGAGCTGTTCTTCAAGTGCGAGAACTTCCAGGAGCCGGGCGCCTTCAAGGTGCGCGGCGCCGCCAATGCGGTGTTCGGGCTGGACGAAGAGCAGGCGAAGAAAGGCGTGGCGACGCATTCTTCGGGCAACCATGCCTCCTGCCTGTCCTACGCAGCCATGCTGCGCGGTATCCCCTGCAACGTCGTCATGCCGCGCACCGCGCCGCAGGCCAAGAAGGACACCGTGCGCCGCTACGGCGGCCGGATCACCGAATGCGAGCCCTCGACCTCCTCGCGGGAGGAGACCTTTGCCAAGGTGCAGGCCGAAACCGGCGGCGATTTCGTGCACCCTTACAACGACCCGCGCGTGATTGCGGGGCAGGGGACCTGTGCCAAGGAATTCGTGGAGCAGACCGGCGGCCTCGACATGGTTGTCGCCCCGATCGGCGGCGGCGGCATGATCTCGGGCACCTGCCTGACGCTGTCGACGCTGGCGCCGGAAACCAAGGTGATCGCGGCGGAGCCGGAGCAGGCCGATGACGCCTACCGCAGCTTCAAGGCAGGTTACATCATCGCCGATGATGCGCCCAAGACCATCGCAGACGGGCTGCTGGTGCCGCTCAAGGATCTGACCTGGCACTTCGTCAGCAACCACGTCAGCGAAATCTATACCGCGTCCGACGCGGAAATCATCGACGCGATGAAGCTGATCTGGAAGCACCTGCGCATCGTGATGGAGCCGTCCTCCGCGGTGCCGCTCGCCACCATTCTGAAAAACAAAGACGCCTTCGCGGGCAAACGCGTGGGCCTGATCGTCACCGGCGGCAATGTCGACCTCGACAAGCTGCCCTGGATCAACAGCTAAACTGGGGAATACTGAAATGAACGCACAGACAAATTTTGATCAGCTCGAAGTCGGCTATGATGTCCCGGCGGTCCCGGGCATGGACGAGGCTGACATCCAGACCCCGGCGCTGGTCCTCGACCTGGACGCGCTGGAGCGCAACATCAAGAAGATGGGCGACTATGCCAAGGCGCACGGCATGCGCCACCGGGTGCACGGCAAGATGCACAAGTCGGTGGATGTGGCCAAGCTGCAGGAGGAACTCGGCGGCGCGGTTGGCGTCTGCTGCCAGAAGGTCTCCGAGGCTGAGGTGTTTGCCCGCGGCGGCATCAAGGACATTCTGGTCTCCAACCAGGTGCGCGACCCGCAAAAGATCGACCGTCTGGCCCGCCTGCCCAAGCTGGGCGCCCGCACCATCGTCTGCGTCGATGATCTGGCCAACGTGGCCGACCTGGCGGCGGCGGCGCAAAAGCACGGCACCGAGCTGGAAGTGTTCGTCGAGATCGACTGCGGCGCAGGCCGCTGCGGCGTGACCACGACTGAGGCGGTTGTCGAGATCGCCAAGGCGGTGAACGCGGCTGAGAACCTCAAGTTCTCCGGCATCCAGGCCTACCAGGGCGCGATGCAGCACATGGACAGCTACGAGGACCGCAAGGCCAAGCTGGACATTGCCATCGCTCAGGTCGCCGACGCGGTTGAGGGCCTGAAGAAGGAAGGCATCGAGTGCGAGTTGGTCTCCGGCGGCGGCACCGGCTCATACTATTTCGAGTCGAACTCGGGCGTCTACAACGAGCTGCAGTGCGGCTCCTACGCCTTCATGGACGCGGATTACGGCCGCATCTTGGACAAGGACGGCAACCGGATCGACCAGGGCGAGTGGGAAAACGCTTTCTTCCTGCTGACCCAGGTGATGAGCCACGCCAAGGCCGACAAGGCCATCGTCGATGCCGGCCTCAAGGCCCAGTCAGTCGACAGCGGCCTGCCCTTCATCTTCGGCCGCGATGACGTGGAATACATCAAATGCTCGGACGAGCACGGTGTGGTCTCCGACCCGAACGGTGCGCTGAAAGTGGGCGACAAGCTGCGGCTGGTGCCCGGCCACTGCGACCCGACCGCCAACGTGCATGACTGGTACGTCGGCGTCCGCAACGGCAAGGTCGAAACCGTCTGGCCCGTATCGGCTCGCGGCAAGGCCTACTAACCGAACCATCCCCGAACTGGCGGAGGTGCGCATGCCGCCCTCCGCCGGCTTTTTTGTTGAGGAGAAACAGACATGTATATCGTTCCGGAAAAGGCGATTGCGGACCTGGTGACCCGCGAAGCCTCGTTCGATGCGGTCGAGAAGGTCTTTGCCGCCATGGCTTCGGGAGATGCCTACAACTTCCCCGTGGTACGCGAGGCGATCGGCCACGAAGACGCGCTTTACGGCTTCAAGGGCGGCTTTGACCGCGCAGGCCTGACCCTGGGCCTCAAGGCCGGCGGCTACTGGCCGAACAACCTGGAGAAACGCGGGCTGATCAACCACCAGTCCACCGTCTTCCTGTTCGACCCGGACACCGGCAAGGTGAAGGCGATGGTGGGCGGCAACCTGCTGACCGCGCTGCGTACCGCCGCCGCCTCCTCGGTGTCGATCAAGCATCTGGCCCGCGAGGACGCCAAGGTGATCGGCATGATCGGTGCAGGCCACCAGGCCAAGTTCCAGCTGCGCGCGGCGCTGGAGCAGCGCAACTTCGAGAAAGTCATCGGCTGGAACCTGCATCCAGAGATGCTGCCGAACCTGCAAGAGGTGGCGGACGAGGCAGGGCTGCCCTTTGAGGCGGTCGAACTGGACGGCATGCGCGAAGCGGATGTGATCATCTCGATCACCTCGTCCTTCGACGCGATCCTGAAGGCGGATCAGGTCAGCCCCGGCACCCACGTCGCCTGCATGGGCACCGACACCAAGGGCAAACAGGAGGTTGATCCCCAGCTGCTGGTGGCGGCGGACGTGTTCACCGACGAGGTCGCGCAGTCGATTTCCATCGGCGAGGCCCAGCACGCGGTGGCCCAGGGCCTGATCCAGGAATCCGACGTCGCCCAGATCGGCGCGGTGATCAACGGCACCAATCCGGGCCGCACCTCTGACGATCAGATCACCCTGTTCGACGGCACCGGCGTCGGCCTGCAGGATCTGGCCGTCGCGGCCTCGGTCGTTGAGGTAGCGGTCGAGAAGGGCATCGCCATCGAGGTCGATTTCTAAACCCCAGCCAGAAACACATTCTGCAAATATCCGCATAGCGGAGCGGCAGGAGAGAGGTGTACCTCCCTCCTGTTTTTTCTTTGAGGGACTCCAATCATGTTTCTGGGATTGAGCCTGCTGGTGGTCGGCGTGGTGCTGTGCCTGAACGGCATCTGGCAGATGGGCCGGATACAGGACCGGGAAATCATCCTGATCAACACAGTTGCGGCGCTGGTGTTCTTTGCCACCGTCCTGCTGATCGCGCTGGCAGCGCAGCAGCCGGCTGACCTGCTGGATGCGGGCATGACGCTGCTGTTCGGCACCACCTATTTGTGGGTCGCCTACAACCGCACCTTTGCCTCCAGCGGCGAGGGGCTGGGCTGGTTCAGCGGCTTTGTGGCGCTGACCGCCGCGCCCATGGTGCTGCGTGTCCTGGCACAGGCAGACGGGCTGTTCGACGTCTGGCTGGCCGGATGCTGGGCCGCCTGGTCCGGGCTGTGGTTCCTGTATTTCCTGAATCTCGCGCTCCGGCGCGGCAGCCCGCGGCTGACTGCCGCCGCAACGCTCCTGTGCGGGATCTTCACCGGCTGGCTGCCGGGGCTGGCCGTGCTGCACGGGCTGAGCGTATAGGCCCGCATGAAAAAGCCGGCCCTTCAGGGGCCGGCTCTCTCATTCCTACGCGACGCTGAATGCGTCAGGCATGATCCTCGTGCGGCAGCGAGCCCTTGCCGTGGCCGCTCATCCCGCCAGAGACTTCCTCGGTGGCTTCGTCCGCCAGATCCTGCGGCAGCACCAGGTTCAGCACGATGGCGATCAGAGCTGCCGGCAGCAGGCCGCTGGTCAGCAGGATGCGCGCGGTGTCCGGCATGTGCTGCAGCGCACCGGGCTCCAGCTGCAGGCCAAGGCCGATGGACAGGGAGATCGCAAAGATCACCATGTTGCGGCGGTTCCAGTCCACGTCCGACAGCATCGACACGCCTGCCGCAACCACCATGCCGAACATCACGATCACGCCGCCGCCCAGCACTTCGATCGGCACCGTACGGATCACCGCGCCGACCTTGGGCACCAGCCCGCAGACGATCAGGAAGATCGCGCCGCAGGTCACAACATGACGGCTCATCACGCCGGTCATCGCAATCAGGCCGACGTTCTGGCTGAACGAGGTGTTCGGGAAGGCGCCAAAAAAGCCCGCAATCGCGGTGCCCACACCATCGGCATAGGTCGCACCGGCGATCTCCTCCTCGGTCGCTTCGCGGCCCGCGCCGCCCTTGGTCACGCCGGAGACGTCACCGACGGTTTCAACCGCAGAGACAAAGCTCATCAGGCAGAAGCCGATGACAGCGGCGGCCGAGAACTCGAAGCCGTATTTGAAGGGCTGCGGCAGGGCAAAGGCGGATGCCCCGGACCAGGAGCCGGAAATCGCCTCAAATGTCAGCATGCCGGTCATCAATGCATAGATGTAGCCGACGATCAGGCCCAGCAGCACGGCAGAGACAGACAGCATCCCCTTGGTGAAGAACTTGAGGCCCAGGGTCACCAGGATCACCACAAGTGCCGCCGACCAGTTCAGCAAAGAGCCGTATTCCGGCGTGCCGATGGCGGGTACACCGCCCGCTGCGTACTGGATGCCGACCTTGACCAGCGCCAAACCGATCATGGTGACAACCAGGCCAGTCACCAGCGGTGGCAGGGCAAAGCGGATCTTGCCGATTACCGTGCCGAGCAGACCGTGAAAGATACCGCCGATGATGACGCCGGTGAACAGCGCCGCCAGCCCGTCCACGCCCTTGCCCGCAACCAGCGGGATCATGATCGGCAGGAAGGCAAATGAGGTGCCCTGCACAATCGGCAGCGCCGAGCCGACCGGCCCCAGCGTGATGGTCTGCAGCAGCGTCGCGACGCCGGCAAACAGCATCGACATCTGGATCAGATAGAGCAGCTCCGGGAAATCGGGCGAATTAGAGCCGAAACCGAACCCGGCGGCTCCGGCAACGATAATCGCCGGTGTCACGTTGGACACAAACATTGCCAGCACATGCTGGATGCCCAGCGGGATCGCCTTGTGCAAGGGCGGGGTGTAGTTGGGGTCGCGCAGCTGTTCTGGCGTCCCGATGGAAGTATCAGCCATGTCTTCTCCTGTCGGTCATGGGGGTCTTGCCGCTTCTTTTGTTTTTGTGGCGGCTTCGGGGCGGTGGTTACTCTGAAACTACAGTGTAAGGGTCCTGGAACCAGTGTTCTTCCAGGTTCGGGGTCTGCCCGATGCGGTCGACCACGATGTACTGGCCGGGCGCGCCCAGCGGGGCGAGCACCCCGTGCCAAGTGCCCCGGTGCAGGTTGATGGACTGGCCCGGCTGGCTGATGAAGGCTTTCAGCTCAACCGGGATACCGCCGGCGTCTTCTGCAACAACAACCAGCATCGGCACGCCGCTGACCGGCACAAAGGCCTGGCTGCCGTCGGGGTGGCGCTCCACCATGTCCACCTTATGCGGCAGATGGCGGGCCCGGGCGTCGAACAGGCTGATGCCTGCCCGTCCGCCCTCGCCAAAGTCGAGGCGGGCGCGGTCGTGGTGACGGCCGCACATGCCCTGATTGATCAGCTTGTCCGGCGCGCCCGCGACCTCGATCACGTCGCCATAAGGCGCAAAGGCCTCCGCGGTCAGCGGCACGGCGGTCAGCAGCCGGCTCATGGCAGCAGATCCTGCAGCCGGAACTGGGCGATACGCTCCACCTGACGGCAGGCCTCATCGAACTCGGTTGCCCGGTCGTTGTGAATGCGGCGGTGGAACGCCTCCATGATCGACGCCTTGTTGTGGTCGCGCACTGCGATGATGAAGGGGAAGCCGTGCTTCTCCACATACTCGGTGTTGAGCCGGGTAAAGGTCTCGCGCTCCTCATCGGTCAGCAAATCAAGGCCGGCGCTGGACTGTTCCGAGGTGCTCTCGGCGGTCAGACGGCCCGCGGCTGCCAGCTTGCCCGCCAGATCCGGGTGCGCGGTCAGCACGCCCAGGCGCTCATCCTCGCTTGCGGTGCGGAAGATCCGGCACAGCGCGTTGTGGACACCGGCCGCGCAGTCATGCGCCGGGCCCAGTTCCAGGTCAAAGGCACGGTCGGCGATCCAGGGCGAATGCTCGAAGATCGAGCCGAACTTGGCGACAAATTCCTCGCGCTCCATCCGGCTCGGGCGCTCGCGCTTGACCGGCGGGTGGGTTTCCGCCCAATGCTCTGCAATGTCGATGCGGCGCGGGCACCAGACGCCGTCAAAGCCCTGGATATACTCGATAAAGCGCTTGAGACCGGCAATCTTGCCCGGACGGCCCACCAGACGGCAGTGCAGCCCGATGGTCATCATCTTCGGCGCCCCGGCCTCTCCCTCGGCATAGATCACGTCAAAGGCATCCTTCAGATACTGGAAGAAATGCTCACCCGTGATCCAGCCCGGCGAATTGGCGAACCGCATGTCGTTGGCTTCCAGCGTGTAGGGGATGATCAGCTGATCACGGCCGCCGCTTTCCAGCCAATATGGCAGGTCGTCGTCATAGGTGTCGGAGATGTAGTCAAACCCGCCTTCCTCAGCCACCAGCCGCACCGTGTTGGCGCTGCAGCGCCCGGTGTACCAGCCGCGCGGGCGCTCGCCGGTCACCTCGGTGTGCAGGCGCACAGCCTCGGCAATCGCGGCGCGCTCTTCGTCTTCGGCCATGTCCTTGTGCTCGACCCATTTCAGGCCGTGGCTGGCGATCTCCCAGTCCGCGTCCTTCATCGCCTGCACCTGCTCAGGGCTGCGGGCCAGCGCGGTGGCAACGCCATAGATGGTCAGCGGAATGCCCGCGCCGGTGAACAGCCGGTGAAGCCGCCAGAACCCGGCGCGCGACCCGTATTCATAGATTGACTCCATGTTCCAATGGCGCTGGCCGGGCCATTGCGCGGCACCGGGGATGTCGGACAGAAAGGCCTCCGAGGCCGCATCCCCGTGCAGGATGCAGTTCTCACCGCCTTCTTCATAGTTAAGGACAAATTGCACGGCAGCTTTGGCCCCATTGGGCCACTGCGGGTCAGGTGCCTCAGCACCGTACCCGCGCAAGTCACGAGGATAGCGCGTCACGACTGGTCTCCTGTCTGTTTCATTATTTATAGAACAAAATAATCCCGTTCGGCTTTCAGTATATTTTTGAAAGAACTTTTTGACTCTTCCTTCTGTATGCAATGGGCTGATGCGCGCATACCTAGGGAAACGGAATTGAAAGGAGGCTGGCATGGCCGGATTTCTGACCACCCATGTGCTGGACACCGCCCGCGGCTGCCCGGCGGAAGGGCTGAAGATCGACCTGTACCGGATCGAGAACGGCGAGCGCATCCACCTGCGCAGCCTGACCACTAACGACGACGGACGCACCGATGAGCAGATCCTGCCCGCAGGCGAGTTTGCGACCGGCACCTATGAGCTGGTGTTCCACGCCGGCGGCTACCTGCGCGCCACCGGCCAGGCGGGCGCCGATCCGCTGTTCCTGGACGAGGTGCCGCTGCGTTTCGGCATGAGCGAGGCGGACAGCCATTATCACGTGCCGCTGCTGCTGTCGCCCTACGGCTATTCGACCTACCGCGGCAGCTGAGCCGCAAGCCCCAAGATACCTCTCCTCCCGCTTGGCATCTGCCGGCGGTTCCCGCCTCAGGAAACTGGGGCGGGCTTTTTCATTCTGAGGGCAGCGACGCCTGGATGTGGTCCACCATGAAATCCATGAAAAGCCGCACCTTGGGATCCTGGTGGCGGCGGTGGACGTACAGGCAGGCCATCTGGATCGGGATTGGCGGCTCCTCTGCCAGCACCGGTACCAGCCGGCCGGAGGCCAGATGCTCCGAAATCTCGAACACCGGCTTCAGGATGATCCCGTGCCCGTCCAGCGCCCAGCTGGTCAGCACGTCGCCGTGATCCGATTCAAACGGCCCGGTGACAGTCACCCGTTTCACCCCGTCATGGCTGCGCAGCGGCCATTGGAACTCCGGCGCGCCGGGATAGCGCAGGTTCAGGCAGTCATGCGCCTCCGTCTTCAGCTCCTCGCTGTTTTTCGGCTGGCCCCGCCGCTTGATGTACTCCGGCGCCGCGCACAGCACCCGCGGGCAGTCGGCAATCTTGCGGATGCGCAGGTTTGAATCCTCCGGCACGCCAAGGAAAAACGCTGCATCCAGCCCTTCGGCCGCCAGATCCAGCTTGCGGTCCGACAGCCGCAGCCGGATCGAGATCAGCGGATAGGCTTCCTTGAACTTCGGCACCGCCGGCGCAATCAGACGCTGCCCCAGCCCCAGGGGCGCCGCCACATACAGCGTGCCGCGCGGGGTTTGGGTGACGCTGCTGATGTCGGCCTCGGCCTCATCCACCGCCTCCAGGATCTTGACCGCGCCGCGGTAGAACAGGTTGCCCTGCTCGGTCGGGTTCAACAGCCGCGTGGTGCGCTGGAACAGCCGCACGTTAAGGTGTTCTTCCAGTTGGGAAATCCGCGACGATGCCACGGCAGCCGAGATCCGCATGTCGCGCGCGGCGGCGGACATGTTGCCAAGTTCATAGACACGGACAAAGGTGCGGATATTGTCGAGATAGGCCATTCAAGTATTCTTTGTGTTATTTTGAAACAGCTTGGATTTTTTACCTAATACATGAAAATAGCGGCATGCTCTAGTGTCCTTGCCAAAGCTTATGAGGAGAGAACAATGGAAGAGCTTGTGATCATGTGGGACTGGCTGGGCTTTGCGGTCCGCTGGCTTCACGTCATCACCGCCATTGCCTGGATCGGGTCGTCCTTCTACTTCGTCGCGCTGGACCTTGGCCTGCGGAAAGTTCCGCATCTGCCGGTCGGCGCGCACGGTGAGGAATGGCAGGTCCACGGCGGCGGTTTCTATCACATCCAGAAATACCTGGTGGCGCCGGAGAACATGCCGGACCATCTGATCTGGTTCAAATGGGAAAGCTACGCAACCTGGCTGTCAGGCGCGGGCCTGTTGATGATCGTCTACTGGGCGGGCGGCGAGCTGTACCTGATCGACTCGACCAAGGCCGATCTGGCCCTGTGGCAGGGCATCCTGATTTCCGGCGCATCGCTCAGCATCGGCTGGCTGGTCTATGACTACCTGTGCAAGTCGCCGCTGGGGGACAAGCCGACCTTCCTGATGGTGCTGCTGTTCGTGCTGCTGGTCGCCATGGGCTGGGGCTATAACCAGATCTTCACCGGCCGCGCGGTGATGCTGCACTTGGGAGCCTTTACGGCTACCATCATGACAGCAAACGTCTTTTTCATCATCATGCCGAACCAGCGCATCGTGGTGAAGGACCTGCAGGAAGGCCGCACGCCGGATGCGAAATATGGCAAGATCGCCAAGCTGCGCTCGACCCATAACAACTACCTGACGCTGCCGGTTGTGTTCCTGATGCTGTCCAACCACTACCCGCTGGCCTTTGCCACCGAGTACAACTGGCTGATCGCGGCGCTGGTGTTCCTGATGGGTGTGACCATCCGCCATTACTTCAACAGCAACCACGCGGGCACCAGCAACCCGACCTGGACCTGGCCTGTGACCGCCATCCTGTTCATCGGCATCATGATCCTGAGCCAGGCGCCGCTGCAGCAGGACACCTACGAGGAATCCGAGGCGCGGGAGCTGACCAAATCCGAGCAAGTGTTTGCCAGCAATCAGCATTTCGAGGACGTGATGAATGTGGTGCCGGGCCGCTGCGCCATGTGCCACGCGCGGGAGCCCTACTATGACGGCATCCGCCGCGCGCCCAAGAACGTGCTGCTTGAGACCCCGGCGGATGTGGCGAAATACGCCAAGGAGATCTATCTCCAGTCCGGTGCCACCCACGCGATGCCGCCCGCCAACGTGACCTATATGGAGGACGAGGAACGCGCCCTGATCCGCCGCTGGTACGGCAGCGCCTCCAAGGAGCAGCCCTTCACGCTGGCCGCAAACTGAGCCGGAACCGCATAGCCGATCACAATGGCCCCGCCCCCAAGGCGGGGCCATTTTCGTCCGGCACCGGGCGTGCACCCCCTGTACACCGCCTGTGCACCAGCAATGCAGCGGGGCCATGGAACCAAACAGGCCCGCCGTGTGTTATGCTGGTACAGGGTTTGCCCAAATGCGCCGGGCCTCCAGGGCTTCCGGTCTGTTCAGCCACAGCGCCAATCCCTTTCGGGCGCCCTTCCTCCGGCACAAGAAACCGGAGGCCGGCCGTTTGGGACCGCGGCAAAACTGCGGGGTTTGGACGTAGAAGGAGGAAACACGATGTTTCGAAAGACCATCGCCATTGGATTTGCCATCTGCACCACCCTTGCCGCCTGCGGTGACACCACCGGCGAGCGGCTGGTCTACGGCGCGGGCGCGGGCGCTGCCGGTGCTGCCGTGCTGGACGGCAACCTGGTGACGGGTGCGGCCGTCGGGGCCGCGGCAAACCTGGTTTATTGCGAGGAAAATCCGCACCGCTGCTAAGGCGAGAACCCTCGTTTCCGAAAGGCGGGCCAGCGGTGCCCGCCTTTTCACTGCAGGGGCTGCCGGCCTTAGCTGCCGGCCTCGTTCCGCCGGAAGGCGGCCAGCCCGTGTTTCACCGCGTAATCGACAAACAGCCGGATCTTGGGATCCTGCAGCTTGCGGTGCGGGTAGAGGCAGCCGAAGATTGTCGGCTCCGGCGGAGTATCCGGCAGCACCTCCACCAGCGCGCCGGAGCGCAGATGCGCGGCCACGTCGAAACGCGGCTTGTTGACGATGCCGCGCCCGTCCAGCGCCCAGTTGGTCAGCACGTCGCTGTCGTCAGCGTCATACTTTCCTGACACCTCCAGCTTGCGCGGCCCCTCTGGCGTTTTCAGCGTCCAGTAATATTCCGGCGAGCGCGGATAACGCAGCAGCAGGCAATTGTGGCCGGTCAGCAGATCCTCCGGCACCTGCGGGGTGCCATGCCGCTCCAGATAGTCCGGTGCGGCACACAGCACCCGGGTGCAATCGGCGATCTTACGCATCTTCAGGGTGGAATCGTGCGGGGTGCCGATAAAGAACGCCACGTCCAGCCCGTCGGCCAGAATGTCGACCTTGCGGTCCGACATCCGCATCCGGATTTCGGTGGCGGGATATTCGTCGACAAATCCCGGCACCAGCGGCGCGATGATGCGGCGGCCAACGCCCAGCGGCGCGGTTACCCGGATCACCCCGCGCGGCGCCTCGGAGAACTGCGAGACCACTGCCTCGGCGTCCTCAATCGATTCGAGCACCTTCTTGGCCTCGGTATAAAACAGCTGTCCGACCTCGGTCGGGGTCAGCGATCTCGTGGTACGGTTGAACAGGCGGACGCCAAGGTGCTTTTCAAGCTCCTTGATCCGCTTGCTGGCCACCGCAGGAGTCAGCCGCAGATCCCGCCCGCCGGAGGTGATGCTGCCCAGTTCGACGACTCGGGTGAAGACCCGCAGGGATTCCAGATAAGACATGGTTCACAGACCTTTACGGGGCGTATCCGCCGCTTGCCCTTTACCACGGCAGGCGGCAAACACGCCGGTTCCGGCACCTATTAGCCTAACCATTTTCAACAGGGTGTTGAAAGCCTTTCGCGATTGCAGCCGTTAACCGAGGCAGTCGGACAAGGTAAAAATGAACCAACAGAATTAGAAGCTGTCCAGCGACTACTTGGAGGCCAGATGGAACATCAAAACGACATTCGCTTTCTGCTGAACGGGCGGGAGCTTTCGGTCAAGGACGTGAAGGCGACCACGACCCTGTTGGATTTCCTCCGGCTGGAGCAGCGCCTGACCGGCACCAAGGAAGGCTGCGCCGAGGGCGACTGCGGCGCCTGCACCGTGCTGGTGGGCCGTCTGCACAATGGCGCGCTGCGTTATGAGGCGGTAAACGCCTGCATCCGCTTCCTGGCGTCGCTCAATGGCTGCCACGTGGTGACGGTTGAGCATCTGTCCGGCCCCAAAGGCCGTCTGCACCCGGTGCAGCAGGCGATGGTCGAATACCACGGCAGCCAGTGCGGCTTCTGCACCCCGGGTTTCGTGATGTCGCTGTACGCACTGTGGATGGAGAACCCGCAGCCGAACGAGACGCAGGTGGAAACCGCGGTGCAGGGCAACCTCTGCCGCTGCACCGGCTATGAGCCGATTGTGAAAGCCGCGCTGGCGGTGAACCAGTACGGCACCCCGGCCAATGATTACCTCAATACCGAGCGTGAGAGCCTGACCGCTAAGCTGAAGGCGATCCAGCCGCAGGCCCGTGTTGTGACCGGCCCCGAAGATGACCGCGCCATCCTGCCGCTGGATGCGGCGGATCTGGCAGAGGTGCTGGCAGAGAACCCCAAGGCGACCATCGTGGCCGGCTCCACCGATGTGGGCCTGTGGGTGACCAAGTTCATGAAGCCGATCTCTCCGGTGGTGTTTGTCGCCCACCTGGAGGAGCTGAAGGCCATCGAGCTGACGGATGAGGCGCTGACCATCGGTGCCGGCGTCACCTATACCGAAAGCGAAACGGCGATCCGCGATGCTTTCCCGCATCTGAGCGCCTACTGGGACCGCATCGCCGGCTGGCAGGTGCGCAACATGGGCACCATCGGCGGCAACATCGCCAACGGCTCGCCCATCGGGGACACCCCGCCGGTGCTGATCTCGCTGGGCGCAGAGGTGACGCTGCAGAAGAAGGGCGGTTCGCGCACGCTGCCGCTGGAGGACTTCTTTATCGACTACGGCAAGCAGGACCGCGAGCCGGGCGATTTCGTCGCCTCGATCCGCATCCCGCTGCGCCGCGACGGGCAGATCGATGCCGCCTACAAGATCTCCAAGCGCCGGGATGAGGATATTTCCTCGGTTGCCGCTGGGGTCAGCGTCACCGTGAAGGACGGCGTGATCGCCTCTGCGCGCATCGCATTCGGCGGCATGGCAGCGACGCCCAAGCGTGCCGCCGGCGCCGAGGCCGCGCTGATTGGCCAGCCCTGGGGCGAGGCCGCGTTTGACGCCGCAGCGGAGGCGGTGAAGCAGGACTTCACCCCCCTAAGCGACTGGCGCGCCTCTGCGGAGTACCGTGCGCTCACGGCCAGCAACCTGCTGCGCCGCTTCTACCTGGAACATGACGCGGGAACCGCCGGTGCCGTCCGGCTGGCCGTCGCCTGAGGAGGATTTGAGATGAAAGACCATCAGACCATCAGCGGCGCCGTGCACCATGACCGCCAGCATGACAGCGCCATCAAGCATGTCACGGGGCGCGCCGAATACACCGACGATATCGCCGAACCCTATGGCACGCTGCACGCCTACCTGGGTGTGTCGACCGTGGCGCACGCCAATATCAAGGGCATCGATTTGTCAGCTGTGCGCGCCGCGCCCGGCGTTGTGGATGTGCTGACCGCCGAGGACATCCCTGGCGTCAACGACATCAGCCCCACCGGCAAGCATGACGAGCCGGTGTTCCCGACCGGGAAGGTCGAATTCCACGGCCAGCCGATGTTCGCGGTGATCGCCGAGACCCGCGATGCCGCCCGCCGTGCCGCCGAGCTGGCGCAGGTGGACTACGAAGAGCTGCCGCACGCGCTGGACCCGGTCCAGGCGCAGGAGGCGGGCTATCCGATGATCACCGATCCGCTGAAGCTGGAGCGGGGCGATGTGGAGGCGGGCCGCAAGGGCGCTGCCCACCGCATTCAGGCGCAGATGACCGTCGGCGGCCAGGACCACATGTATCTGGAGGGCCACATCGCCTTTGCCATTCCGGGCGAGGATGAGGACGTGACCGTGCATTGCTCCACCCAGCACCCGAGCGAGGCGCAGCATATGGTTGCGCATGTTCTGGGCGTTGCGAACAACGCGGTGACCGTCAACGTGCGCCGCATGGGCGGCGGCTTTGGCGGCAAGGAAAGCCAGATGAACCTGTTCTGCGCAGTGGCTGCAATCGCTGCGAAGAAGCATAACCGCCCGGTCAAGATCCGCCCGGACCGCGACCAGGACATGACCGCCACCGGCAAGCGCCATGACTTCGTGATCGACTATGACGTGGCATTTGACGACGCGGGCCGCATTCAGGCGGTCGAGGGCGGCTTTGCTGCGCGCTGCGGCTATTCCTCGGACCTGTCCGGACCTGTCACCGACCGGGCGCTGTTCCATGCGGATAACGCCTATTTCTACCCGAATGTGCTGCTGAAAAGCCGGCCCATGAAGACCAACACCGTCTCCAACACCGCCTTCCGCGGCTTTGGCGGCCCGCAAGGTGTGGTCGCGGCAGAGCGGATGATCGAGGAGATCGCCTATGCCCTTGGTAAGGATCCGCTGGATGTGCGCAAGGCCAACTTCTATGGCGAAGAGGGCCGCGACCTGACGCCCTACCATCAGAAGGTGGAGGACAATATCCTCGACCGGCTGATCGGGGAGTTGGAGGAAAACGCCGAATACCGCAAGCGGCGGGAGGAGATCATCGCCTTCAACAAGGAGTCGAAGATCATCAAGAAGGGCATTGCCCTGACGCCAGTGAAATTCGGCATCTCCTTCACCGCGACCTGGTACAATCAGGCGGGCTCGCTGATCCATGTTTACAATGACGGCTCGATCCATCTGAACCACGGCGGCACCGAAATGGGGCAGGGCCTCAACACCAAGGTGGCGCAGGTTGTGGCCGATGCCTTCCAGGTGGATTTCGAGCGCATCAAAATCACCAAGACCACCACCGAGAAGGTTCCGAACACTTCGGCCACCGCGGCCTCGTCCGGGTCGGACCTCAATGGCATGGCGGCGCTGGATGCGGCGGAGCAGATCATTGCCCGGCTGACCAAGTTCGCGGCTGAGAAGCATGGTGTGTCCGAGGCGGAAGTCGAATTCCTGCCCAACCGCGTGCGCGTCGGCAGCGAGGTCATCCCCTTCGACACGCTGGTGAAAGAGGCCTATATGGCCCGCGTTCACCTGTCGGCGGCGGGGTTCTACAAGACGCCGGAAATCCACTGGGACCGCGCGGCCGGCAAGGGCCAGCCGTTCTTCTACTACGCCTATGGCGCGTCCTGCTCCGAGGTGTCCGTCGACACTCTGACCGGCGAATACCGGGTGGAGCGCACCGACATCCTGCATGACGTGGGCCGCTCGCTGAACCCGGTCCTGGACAAGGGCCAGGTGGAGGGCGCTTTCATCCAGGGCATGGGGTGGCTGACCACCGAGGAACTGTGGTGGGACGGCGAGGGCCGCCTGCGCACCCATGCGCCCTCGACCTACAAGATCCCGCTGGCGTCTGACCGCCCGCGCATCTTCAACACCCGGCTGGCCGAATGGTCGGTGAACAAGAAGCGCACCATCAAGCGGTCCAAGGCCGTGGGCGAGCCGCCGTTCATGCTGGGCATCTCGGTGTTCGAGGCACTGTCGATGGCGGTCGCCAGCACGGCGGACTACAAGGTCTGCCCGCGCCTGGATGCGCCTGCCACGCCGGAGCGCGTGCTGATGGCGATCGAAACCCTCAAAGGGCAGGGCTGAGCCATGACCCGCCGCCGTTCCCTCCAGGACTTTCTGGCCAGCCACAGCCGTGTGGTGCAGGTCGCGCTGACCCGCGTTCGCGGGTCCTCCCCGCGCGAAACCGGCACCTGCATGTTTGTAGCGGCGGAAGGCCTGTGGGGGACCATTGGCGGCGGCCAGCTGGAATACATCGCCATCGACCATGCCCGGCGGATGCTGAAGCAGGATGTGATCAGCGACACGCTGGACGTGCCGCTGGGGCCGGAGATCGGCCAGTGCTGCGGCGGCCGGGTGGAAATGTCGCTGGCGCAGATGCGCCAAGCCGACCGCGACGCCGCCCTGGCCCGTCAGCAGGCCGAGGAGCAGGCGCTGCCGCATGTCTATGTGATGGGGGCGGGCCACGTGGGCCGGGCGCTGGCGGATCTGTTCCAGCATATGCCGGTGCGCTGCATCCTGATCGACCAGCGCGCCGAAGAGCTGGCCCTGTGCCAAGCGGACGTGGAAATCCGCCAAAGTGCAATTCCCGAGATCGATATCGCCGCCGCGCCTGCGGGCAGCGCGTTCATCGTTCTCACCCATGATCATGCGCTCGACTTCCTGCTTGCCTCCGCTGCCCTGCAGCGCGGCGATGCGGGTTATGTCGGCTTGATCGGATCGGCCACCAAGCGGGAGAAATTCCGCCGCTGGTGCCGGGACCATTGCGACGGTCTGGGAACCGACCGTCTCATCTGCCCCATCGGGGCAAGCGGTAGCCGCGACAAGCGGCCCAGCGTCATCGCCGCCTTCGTGGCGGCGGAAGTGATCGCTGATTTGACCTCTGAAACTGCCGCGTCCGCTCCCGCAAGGAGCACAGACCTGCCTGAAACGGGCAAGCAACCGGACGCAGAGGGAGACACGGCTGGAGCAATCAGCCGGTAAGGACTGCGTCCTCTGATAGGAGGAGGCCGCCATGACCACAGGGCGGAGCTATACGTACAAACTGTTCGCGCGGAATGACTTCAGTGCATTCTGGGCGCTGTTCACCGACAACCTGATCAACCTGATCGTGCTTTCGGGCATCTGTCAGTTTGTGTTCCAGATGCCTGCCGACATCGTGTTCGGCCGCATCGTGCCCGGCGCCGCGGTGGCGATCCTGGCCGGTATCGCGGTCTACACCTGGCTGGCCAAGCACATCGCCGAGAAAGAGGGGCGCGACGTGACCGCGCTGCCCTATGGCATCTCGACGCCCGTCATGTTCGTCTATCTGTTCGGCGTGATCGGGCCGATCTACTGGTCCACCAATGACGCCATGCTGGCCTGGCAGGTGGGCATCGGCGCCGGCTTCATGGGCGGCATCGTTGCCGCGATGGGCGCGATTGTCGGTCCCTGGCTCAAGCGGGTGACCCCGCGCGCCGGTATGCTGGGCACCTTGTGCGGTATTGCGCTGGTGTTCATCGGCACCGTGCCGCTGGCGACGATTTTCGAGAATCCGTTCATCGGCTTTGCCTCGATGATCATCATCCTGTGGGGCCTGGTCGGCCGCCACCGGCTGCCGTTCAACATTCCCGCCGGTCTGCTGGCGCTGATCGTGGGTACCGTTGTCGCGCTTGGCATGGGCGAGGCCTCGGTCTCCTTCGATGGCGTCGGCGTCTACCTGCCGGTCCCCTACTTCGGTGACCTGATTGCCGGTATCCAGCACCTGTTTGCCAACCCGGAGCTGTTCCTGGTTCTGGTGCCGGTGCAGATCTACAACTTCATCGAAACCATGAACAACGTCGAAAGCGCCGAAGCCGCGGGCGATCACTACCCGGTTGGCGTCTGCCAGGTGACTGATGGCGTCGGCACCATGATCGGTGCGGTCTTCGGTTCGCCCTTCCCGACCACCGCCTACATCGGCCACCCGGCCTATAAGCGGATGGGCGCGCGTTCGGGCTATATCATTGGCGTTGGCCTGGTGATCCCCATTGCTGCCTTCTTCGGCCTCTTGGCGTTCCTCAACAACCTGATCCCCGTGGCCGCAGCCGCGCCGGTGCTGGTGTTCGTGGCGCTGAGCCTGGTGACCAATACCGCGCATTCGGTGAAGACCGACCACATCGCCGCCGTGACCATCGCGATGATGCCGCATGTCTCTGCCTTCCTGGTGGTGAAATGGGGGGCGCTGGCCGGAGCCCTGGGGGCATTGGGTGCCACCGGCATGGCGCAGCTGGGCGACCCGGAGCTGACCGCAGCGCTGCTGCAGCAGGGCGCGCATTACGAGGGCCATCTGGCGCTTAGCCAGGGTGCCATCCTGACCGGCCTGATCTGGGGCGCCATCGTGGCCAGCGTGATCGACGGCGATTTCCGCAACGCGGGCGGCTTTGCCCTGGCGGCGGCGGTGATGTCGCTGGTCGGCGTGATCCACTCTGCCAGCCTGCATTGGCCGGAGTTCAACGGCATCGCCCTGGGCTACCTGATCGCGGCCGGCTTCCTGTTCATCTATCCGATCTTCCACAAGGCGGATGAGCATGAGGAAGAGCCGGAGGACGGTGCGAAACCCCATGTGCCGCACCTGCCGGCGGGCGAATAATCCCAAACGATACCCAAATAATAATGGGCAGGGGGCCTGCGCGCCCCCTGCCTGCGAAGCAAGGACAACAAAGACATGACATCGAAACAGACGCTGCTGCGCGGGCGGGTGCTTTCCTTCACCGCCGAACCGCAAAGCGCTGAGGACACCAGCGCCTATGAGTTCATCGAGGACGGCGCGCTGCTGGTCGCGGACGGCATGATCCTGGCCAAGGGCAGCTATGGCGACCTCGCCCAGCAGGCGGCAGGCGCCGAGGTGATCGACCACCGCCCGAACATCCTGATGGCCGGCTTTATCGACACCCATCTGCATTTCCCGCAGGTGCAGGTGATCGCCTCCTGGGGCTCGCAGCTGCTGGAGTGGCTGAACAACTATACTTTCCCCGAGGAAACCCGTTTTGCCGACGCAGGCCACAGTGCTGAAATGGCCGGGCATTTCTTTGACCTCTTGACCAGCCACGGCACCACCACCGCGGTGGCCTATTGCTCGGTCCACAAGACCTCGGCCGAAGCCTATTTCGACGAGGCCGCCCGCCGCAACATGCGGATGATCGGCGGCAAGGTCCTGATGGACCGCAACGCGCCCGAGGGCCTGCTGGACACGCCGGTCAGCGGCTATGACGACACCAAGGAGCTGATTGCGAAGTACCACGGCAAGGGCCGCGGCCTCTATGCGATCACCCCGCGGTTTGCCATCACCTCCACCCCCGGTCAGATGGAGATGGCCGGTGCGCTGGTGAAGGAGCACCCGGACTGCTACGTGCAGACCCACCTGTCGGAAAACCACGACGAGATCGCCTTTACCGCCGAGCTCTATCCGCAGGCGCGGGACTATCTGGACGTCTACCAGTCCTACGGGCTGCTGACGCCGAAAATGCTGCTGGGCCACTCGATCCACCTGCAGCCGCGCGAGATCGATGCGCTGGCCGAGACCAAGGCCAAGCCGGTGTTCTGCCCGACCTCCAACCTGTTCCTGGGCAGCGGGCTGTTTGACGATGCGGGCCTGCGGAGCCGCGGCATCACCAATGCGATTGCCACTGACATCGGCGCGGGCACCAGCTATTCGATGCTGCAGACCCTGAACGAGGGCTACAAGGTCCTGCAGCTGCAGAACCAGAAGCTGCACCCGCTGCGCGCCTTCCACTGGATCACCCGCGGCAATGCGGTGGCGCTGGGGCTGGAGGATAAGGTGGGCACGCTGGAAGCGGGCACCGAAGCCGATATCGTGGTGCTCGATTCACGCGCCACCCACGCGATGGACCTGCGGATGCAGCGGGCGGAAACCCTGTCCGAGGAGCTGTTCATCCTGCAGACCCTGGGCGACGACCGTTCCATCGCGCAGACCTATGTGGCCGGCAAGCCGATGAAACCGGCGGCATAGTGAGACGCCGGCAGATCCAGGCGCCGTTTTCCGGCAGCGGAAAACGGCCAGGAAAAATCGATTTTTCCTGGCCGGAATTCTCGCAGAATTCCGGCTCCCCCGGATGAGAAACCGGATCCACAAAAAAGACCGGCCCATGGGCCGGTCCAATTCCGCCGGGCAGAGGAGTCCCGGCAGGCAGTGAAACGCTCAAACCCTGCGCCGGATCGGGTCCGCGCCATAGACCTCCTCCAGGAGGATCTCCACCAGGTCGAATTGCGTGTGCAGGTTCACGTCCTCGAAATAGATGTGGCTGGGCCAGGCTTGGCTGACGTGGTTGTCCGCAGGCAGGTCCACATGGGCGCAAACGTTGCGGATGGCGGCCACATGGCGCGGGCCATCGCGCGTGTCTCTTCCTTGGCCGCGTCCAGATCCTCGATACTGTTGCGGTCGATCTCGGGGGAGCCGATGCCTGAGGTCAGCGGCATGTTGCGGGCGATTGCTTGGCTTTCGTAGAACGAAATATCCACCTTGTCCGCGGCCAGCCGCATGATGAAGACCGGGTTCACGCTGACCTTGGCCTCGGTCAGCTCCAGCAATGCCGGGTTCTCCGAGGGCGCGCATGCAGGCGCTGCCGTGGCGCTGGTCTCAGTACCGCGACGGCGGGAGCGGCGGTCCTTCTTCCTGGCCAGCGCCACGTGATCGCCGCGATAGTTGTTGTCGAACACCCGGTCCGCATAGGGCTTGTCCCGCAGCATGTGGCGGATCGAACGGATCGACATGTTCTTGCAGTTCTCCGGCCCGATAAAGAAGGGCGAGCCGGAGGCGTCTGAGAGTTCAATCCAGCCGTTCGGGAAGGTGGCGATATGGTGATCCATCCACGGGCCGAGCACAACGTCGCCCAGGTGATCCAGCAGCGCGTTCACCTCGTCCGGGTCGTTCACCACGTCCGACAGCAGCGGCTCCTGCCCGTAGATGTCGGCGGCCAGGCTGTAGGGCGCGGTGATCTGCAGCAGCGGCGGCAGCCCGGTCAGCTCCTCGTGCACCCGCAGGATATTGGTGATCGCCAGCGGCACGCCGGTGGTGAAATCCGGGGTCTTGAGGCTGCGCCAATTGTCCTTGCTGATCAGCATATCGTCCGGGTCGGCGCCCGGCGGATACTTGTCGGGGTACATCATGGTCTGACCCAGCGGCTCGCAGGTCCAGGCGTAAAGCGCCCAGGTGATGTAGAACTTGTTCACTCCCAGCAGACGGCTGACCGCGAGGTTGGCGCGGACATAGCGGCAGGGGTCCTCGTGGTAGTATTCGCGGGTCTCGATGCCGTAGAGATCGTTCAGCACCGCCAGCGCCAGCATATGCACCGAGGCGGTGCAGTTGACACGGCCCGGGTCGGCCTTTTGGGCGAAATTCGCGTCAAACTCCCCGGCGATGGCGGCGTCGAACACCCGTTTCATCTCTTCTTTGGCCTCTGCATCGCCCGCTTGCCAGGCCCGCAGAAGGTCCAGCCCCTTGGGGAATGCGTAGTCTTCAAGTCTGGTCATGGATCCGCCTCAAGCACTGTGAACCCGTGGCGCGGCCGCGCCGGATGGGATTGAGGCTATCCAGAAATGGGCACATCAAATATACCCGTTATAGATCCATCTATAGGCCCATTTAGAGATGCCGAAATCACCGGGCGGCGCGCTGCTGCAAGGGTTCACTATCGAACGCGAGTCCAAGGTGCCGATTTACCGGCAGCTGGATGCCTCCCTGCGGCGGCTGATCCTGGACGGATCCCTGGCGCCGGGGCAAAAGCTGCCCTCGACCCGGGAACTGGCGCAGGAGCTGGGGATTTCGCGGATCACGGTCAAAAACGTCTATGAACAGATCATCGCCGAGGGCTATGCCCAGGCAAAGACCGGGGCCGGCACCTTTGTTGCGGACGGGCTGGATACCGAGGCCTTCCCCAAGGTCCGCACCCCGCGCCGCCGGGGGACGCCTGCGGGTGTCGGGATTTCGGACCGGGCGCGGGCCATCGCGGCCTCGAAATCCGTCGCGCGTTATGGCGAGACGGCGCCGTTCCGGCCCGGCGTGCCGGCGCTGGACCAGTTCCCGGCCAGGCTCTGGCAGAAATACATGGCGGAGGCGATGGCCCGGGACGCGCGCCGCAGCCTCAGTTACGGGCAGGTGAACGGCAACGCGGATCTGCGCGCGGCGATTGCCCGCCATCTGGCGGATGCACGCGGCATGAAGGTTGAGGCGGAGCGGGTGATCATCACCTCCGGCGCGCAGCAGGCCTTTGTTCTGATTGCCTTTGTGCTGCTGAACCAAGGGGATACGGTCTGGTACGAAAACCCCGGCCATATCGCCGGGCGCGACGTGATGCAGATCATGGGCGCCAATGTGGCGCCGGTGCCCGTCGATGCCGAGGGGCTGGACCTCGACCACGCCATCGCCCGCCACCCGAAACCTGCGCTGATTTTCACCACGCCGTCGCATCAGCAGCCCCTGGGCACCACCATGAGCCTGGGGCGGCGGCTGGCGCTGCTGGCTTATGCGCAGGAGAACGGCGCCTGGATCATCGAGGACGATTACGACAGCGAGTTCCGTTACCGCGGCCGGCCGCTGCCTGCGCTCAGCGCCTTGGACAGCGCGCGGAGGGTGTTTTACGCGGGCACCTTTTCCAAATCGATGTTTGCGGCGATGCGGCTGGGCTATGTGGTGGTGCCGCCGGAGTTTACCGGAACCTTTGCTACCGCGCGCAACCTGTTGGGGCAGAACTCCTCTGCCGTGGTGGAGGAGGCGATGGCGCGGTTCATGGAGGACGGGCGGTTCACCGAGCATATCCGCAAGATGCGCCGCCTGTACCGCAGCCGCCGGGATGTGCTGTTCGAGGCGCTCAGCCAGCACTGCGCGGCGTGGCTGGAGCCGCAGCGCACCGATGCCGGGATGCATATGGTGGCCTGGCTGAAGCACGGGATTGACGATCAGGCCGCCCACGAAGCGCTGCTGGAGGCGGGCATCGACTCGCTGCCGATCTCGGTCTACTGCATCGAGCCGCTGGAACGGCCTGCGCTTGTGCTCGGGTTTTCCGGGGTGGATGAGCGGGTGATCCCGCGGCTGGTCAAGCGCCTGGCGGAGGTGCTGAAAGGGCTGGCTGCCGCGGGTTAGACGGGGAAAGCCACCTCGACCCGCAGGCCGGGCTTGGCATCGGACAGGCGCAGCGTGGCCCCGTGCAACCCGGCAATCGCCGCCACCAGACTCAGCCCCAGGCCGCTGCCCGGCGTGGTCCGGCTCCGCTCCAGCCGGTAGAGGCGGCGCAGCACCTTCTGGTGCTCCGCCTCGGGGATGCCGGGGCCGTGGTCGCGCACCGACAGAACCGCCGCTGCCCCCTCCTGGCGCAGCGACAGGCTGATGGCGGTGCCTTCGGGAGTATGGCGCAGCGCATTTTCGATCAGGTTGGCCAGCAGCTGGCCGAGCAGGGCGCGGTCTCCGGTGACGGTGACCGGCGCCTCCGGCAGGCTGAGGCTGAGGGTACGGTTCTGCTCCTCTGCCGCGGGCTCATAGATCTCGGCAAAGGTGGCGGCGACTTCGCACAGATCCACCGCCTCGAACCGCGACCGCGGGGCGCCGTCTTCCAGCTGGGCGATCTGCAAGAGCGCCTGGAAGGTGCTGGTGATGCCGCGGGTTTCCTCCAGCGCCTTGTCTGCCAGCGCCTGCGCCTCTTCCGGCAGGTCCGGCACCTCTTGCAGGCGGGTGAGCTGCACCGCCACCCGCTGGATCGGGGTTTTCAGGTCATGCGCGATGTCCGCCGAAACCTGCCGCAGCGCCTCGGTCGCCTGCTGCTGCGCCTGCGCCATGCGGTTCACGCTGCGGCCGATGCGGGTGATATCGCCATGCGTCTGCCCGCTCTCCGGCACCCGCGCGCCAAGGTCGCCGGAGGTCAGCGCCGCCAGCGTGCGCTCGATCCCTCTCAGCGAACGGGCTGAAAGGCGCGCCAGCAGCACCCCGCCCAGAACCGCCAGGGCTGTGGCAGGCAGCAGGCTGAACAGGAACACCCACAAGAACGTCTGGCGCAGGTCGTCCAGCGGTTTGGCGTTTTGTGCCACGGTCAGCAGCCCGCCGTGGATGTATTCGCTGAGCGAGATGAAGCGGCCGGAAATTTCCACCGGCTCCGGCCCCAGCGCCACCACCCGGAACCCCTCCTGCTGCTGCATGATCGCCGCATTGCCAGCCACCACCCGGCCGCCGGGGCGGCGGTAGCTGAGCAGGCGGCGCTGCGGGTCGGTTTCGCGGGTTTCGGCATTGACCAGCGCCGCCAGAGCCGCGGCGGAGGGCGTGGCGCGGTAACCTGCCATGTCCTGTGTCAGGCTCTGCTCGATCGCCTGCCGCTGAGCTCCCTGGGCCACGTAATAGGTGATGCCAAGGCTGATCGAGCTGGCCGCAACAAACAGCAGCGACAGCCACAGCGACTGCCGCATCGGCGAGGAGCGCAGCAGCACCCGCGCCCGGCTGAGGAGGTCAGCCGGCAATCCGGTACCCCGCGCCGCGCACGGTTTCGATCAGCTCGGTGCTGAAGGGCTTGTCGACCTTGGCCCGCAGGCGGGAGATATGGGTCTCCACCACATTGGTCTGCGGATCAAAGCTGATGTCCCAGACCGCCTCCAGCAGCATGGTGCGGGTCTGCACCCGGCCCTTGCGGCGCAACAGATGCTCCAGCAGGCGGAATTCGCGCGGCAGCAGCTCGATCTCCTGGCCCGCGCGGGTTACCTTGCGGCGGATCAGATCCATCTCCAAATCGCCCGCCCGCAGCACCGTCTCCTGCTCCTGCAGGCCCGGGCGGCGGGCCAGAGCGGCGACGCGGGCGGCCAGCTCGCCAAAGGCAAAGGGTTTGACCAGGTAGTCATCCGCCCCGGCCTCCAGCCCCTCGATCCGGTCATTCACGCCGCTCAGCGCCGTCAGCATGATGGCCGGTGTGCGCACGCCGGCGCCGCGCAGGGTTTTGATCAGGCTCAGCCCGTCCAGGCCGGGCAGCATCCGATCGATGATCAGCACGTCATAGTCTGCCGCGGTGGCCTGCAGCAGCCCCTCGCGCCCGTCGGTGACGAGATCGGCGGTATGCCCTTCCTCGCGCAGACCCGCCTGCACATAAGGCCCGGTGGTGGCGTCATCTTCGATCACCAGGATTTTCAAGGCCTTCCCCCCGAGTTTCCACCAGCCCGGTGATACACCGGACGGCCACTCTGCGCACATTACAGATCTGTATAGAAGACGTCAGGCGGTTGAAATCCAGGCCCTCCATCTGGCTTGCATCACTTCAACGCAAGGAGACGAAGATGTCCAATCCTGCCACCGCCCCCAAGAGATTTGCCCTTGGCCTGACCGCCGCCGCCTCAGCCGCTGCCATGTTCGCGATGGCCCCGGCCCCTGCGCTGGCGGTGCCTGCCGGCGGCTATGCCGATCTGGTCGAGACGGTCGCCCCCGCCGTTGTCTATGTCGAGGTCACCGGCAAGGCGCAGCCCATGTCGGACCGGCAGGCCTTCCCGAATGACCAGTTCATGGAAGACTTCATGCGCCGCTTTGGCGGCCGCCTGCCGCAGCAGCCGGACAGCCGCCCGATGAAAGGCGCAGGCTCCGGCTTTGTGATTGCCGAAGAGGGGCTGATCGTCACCAATAACCACGTCATTGACAAAGCCCAGACGGTGACCGTGACCCTGGCCGACGGCAGCGTGCATGACGCCACCGTTGTCGGCACTGACCCGCTGACCGATATCGCCTTGCTCAAGGTGGAAACGGACGCGCCGCTGCCGGCGGTGGAATTCGGCTCCTCCGAAGCGCTGCGGGTCGGCGATGAGGTGCTCGCCATGGGCAGCCCGTTCGGCCTGTCGGGCACGGTGACCTCGGGCATCGTCTCGGCCACCTCGCGCAACATCAACTCCGGCCCGTTTGACGACTTCATCCAGACCGATGCGGCGATCAACCGCGGCAACTCCGGCGGGCCGCTGTTCAATGCCGAAGGCGAGGTCGTGGGGGTGAACACCGCGATCTATTCGCCCGGCGGCGGCTCGGTCGGGATCGGTTTTGCGGTGCCTTCGGACATGGTGCAGAAGATCGTTGCCGACCTGGAAGATGACGGCGAGATCACCCGCGGCTGGCTGGGCGTGCAGATCAAGCCGCTGTCGGAGGACGCTGCCAACGTGCTGGGCCGCGAGGCCGGCAAGGGCGTGGTGATCGAAACCGTCGTGGCGGACAGCCCGGCGGCTGAGGCGGGCCTCAGGGCCGGCGACGTGGTGCTGCGCTTTGACGGGGCTGACGTCAATGAGCTGCGCGATCTGACCGCAGCGGTTGCGATGAATGCTCCGGGCGAGGCGGCGCAGATCGAGGTGCTGCGCCAGGGCAAGGAAGTCACCCTGGATGTGACTTTGGGCGACCGGTCCGGCCAGGACGCCTGATCTGATCCGCATCCAGCGCAAAAACTTCACCCCTGCCGGAGGACCGGCAGGGGTATCCGCAGTTGATCCCCCGGTTGCGGGTCAAGCCCCCGGCGGGTCCTGTTTTATTCCGGCCATGGGAGGGAGTATGTCTTGACGTTTGTGAAGAACTTCATGGCTTCGATGACGCCTTCCTTGACGCCG
>NZ_JBHUPT010000091.1:0-38859 GCF_049056525.1 Leisingera coralii
CTGACGCGGCGATTCAAGAACGTCCGAACGGAGATGGCATTGAACGTTCTTGCCTACAACATGAAGAGAATGATCCCTCTGGTTGGTGTTCGCGGGCTGAGGAAAGCGATACCGTCCTGAAAGGCAGTTCAACCTCGCCGTCCATTTGCAGATCAACGCCGAAGTTGCTCGGGAACGAGGCCATGGTCCCTAATAACGGTGAGTTTCCACACGGCCTCAGCCCTCAGCGGATGGAGTGGGTGGCTCCTGCTCCACCGGCGTCGCAATGCGCCATACTGCAGTTATCAACGACTGCTAGGAAAGGAGCCACCCAATGACAGTTAAAACAGTTGGACTGGATCTGGCCAAGGACGTGTTCCAGGTTCACGGGATTTCCACCGCCGGCCGCAAGATTTTCAACAAAAAGATCAAACGCGCGAAACTGCTCGCATTTTTCGAAGCTCTTCCGCGCTGTGTCGTCGGCATGGAAGCCTGCGGCTCCGTCCATTACTGGGGCCGGGAGCTCAGCAGGCTGGGCCATGATGTCCGCCTGATGCCTGCGGCCTAAGTCAACCAAAAGCCAGGACACCCCGGCAATGGCCCTCCGAGGTCGTTTAGCCGATAGGAACCTTGCTTGTGGAATTCATCAAGGCCAGCAGCCCGCAACGCAGGCTGCGCGAACAGGCCGGACACACGACGGTACTGACGGACCGCCGCGATCACTGCAGAAAGCGCTTGCAATGCAGGCGCAACCCACACACGTCGTTGATGCTCCGCTAAGTTGCCGCAGGTGCATTAGGTCGCTCGCAGCCCGAAGGAGACGTTGTAACCGAACCTGTGATCAGCTCTTGCCAGTGGCGTTTGCCTGAAGTGGGAAGCTCTTCGAGCTGAAATTTGAAGATTTCCCTAAGGAAAGGTTTATATTTGGTTAATGGTTGTTTTAAGACGTGAAGGTGCGAAGTTTGTTAGCTCAACAACTTCTTGGTGAACTAGAAGAATTCGCTGCGAAACAGCTGATAGAACATGGTGAACCACCGCATAGAGTCGTGTACTCCCTTGCAAGGCAGTACCCAGAGGTTATGGGGCTGACAATAGCCTTTGTGCTGACCAACGTAGCACACCACTTGGAGCGTCCTCCGATTGTTGCGAATATGCGACTTCTACCAAAACCCATTGATATCTATCGAGCGGTTTCCCTTTTATCATCCGATCTTTTTGAGTTGAACGAAACCCAACAAATCGTTGCAAGCGGGGCTGACCTGGTAGAGCACTGGGAAAGAAGCTCAGAAAATTTGTTCAGCGCTTTCTAAGGACGGGTGGATGACGGAGTGATGTGATCCCCGAAATCAGCCTCGGTTTCGATTAGAGTTTCCCGCAGAGAATCCGTGGCTGGGAGAGGAGCGGAAACGCATGAAGGCATCAAAGTTCACGGACGCGCAGAAGGCGTTCATCATCAAGCAGACGGAGGACGGCACGTCCGTTGCCGAGGTTTGCCGCAAGGCAGGGATCAGCACGGCGACGTTCTTCAATTGGAAGAAAAAATACGCTGGCCTGATGCCATCCGAGATGAGGCGGCTCAGGGAGCTCGAGCAGGAGAACGCGCGCCTGAAGAAGATCGTCGCGGATCTCGCGCTCGACAAGGAAATGCTGCAGGACGTCATCAAGCGAAAGCTTTGAGGCCTGCCCGGAAAAGAACGCTGGTCGACGGGATGCGGGCGGATTGGCAGGTGTCGATCCGCCGGGCCTGCGAAGTGATCCGGTTCGATCCCAGAACCTATCGCTACAAATCCCGCCGGCCCGGGCAGGCCGCTTTGGAACAGCGGATCCGGGAGATTTGCCAGACCCGTGTGCGCTTCGGCTACAGGCGGGTGCATGTGCTGCTGCGGCGCGAAGGCTGGGAGATCAATGCGAAGAAGACATACCGCATTTACAAGGAGTTGGGCATGCAGCTTCGGAACAAAACGCCCAAGCGCCGGGTGAAGGCCAAACTGCGGGATGACCGCAAGGAAGCCGTCAGCCCCAACGACGTCTGGGCTATGCGTTGCCCGAAAGGCGATTGCGCAAGCGCAATCTGCCGGAAGGGACTTCGTTCATGATCAGCTGGCGACAGGCCGGAAACTTCGGGTTCTGACGGTCGTCGACACCTTCTCACGCTATGTCCCGGTGCTTGATGCTCGGTTCACATATCGCGGGGAGGACGTGGTGGCGACGCTTGAGCGAATATGCAAGCGCACCGGCTGCGCGGCGCTACAAGAAGCTCTCCGGCGTCAGATCTCGTTGGCGCATGGCCTCCCGCAATTTCCCGAAACCACGTTCGCGCAGCTGCCGGACGCGTTCCCTCGAAAT
The DNA here is from genome assembly GCF_049056525.1 of Leisingera coralii. Taxonomy (NCBI): domain Bacteria; kingdom Pseudomonadati; phylum Pseudomonadota; class Alphaproteobacteria; order Rhodobacterales; family Roseobacteraceae; genus Leisingera; species Leisingera coralii. The sequence goes on from NZ_JBHUPT010000091.1 coordinate 2,326, forward strand.
ACCGTATCGCGCACTGAGAGCTTCCAAGGTTGCAGGAGGGTCGTGGAGCTGCGTCGCGACGACGATGTCGCGTTCACGATCTGGCAAGGCGGATAGCGCTTCGACGAGCTTGCGGCGCAGGACCGCTGTCTCCAACCTCTGCAGGGGCGCCGGATCTCCGAGACTATCCGGATCGACCAGGAGGGCGATACGGTCCTCGCTCTCGTCACCGAAGGCGGGGACATTCAGGGAGTGGTCCCGACTCGTGACTTGTGCGCGCAACTCATCCACCCGTTTGGCGTCGACGCCAAGCGAATTGGCGAGCCGCGCGTCGGCTTCCGCGCGGTCGATCCGGGGATTGGCGGCCATCTCGGCATCAAGGGCCGCAATTTGTACGGCCGCCCTGCGTATTTGCGGGGAATTGGGCGGCCTGACAATTGACATGTTCGCCCTTTTGTAGGCTTGCACCTCCGCACGCACCCACCAGACCGCATAGGTCGCGAAGCGATTTTCGCGAGCGGGATCAAAGCGATCTGCGGCTTTCATCAGTCCAATGTTTGCCTGTTGGACCAGATCCGGATCGACCTCTCCGGAACCCGGCTTGAACCGCTTTGCAAAGGATGCAGCCATGGGGGCGAAGGCGTTGATCAACCTGTTGCGCGCGCGGCTGTCGCCATGTTCCTGCCAGGCTCGGACCAGATAGCGCTCCTCGTCCGCAGACAGCATGCCAGTACTGCGTACGCGGTGCGCGCGGCTTCCCCAGTTCCGTATAGGCTTGTCCATATGTCACCGTCATTTGATTTTGAAGCGACACTATTATAGCCGCATTGCTATTGTCAAAATAGTTTAGATTCGATACCAGTATGGCATGATTGATGAGTTCCAGACACCGGATCGCATTGCGGAACTGCTCACCCATGTCGGCCGGGCGACACGGATCGAAGATGGGCGCTCCGAACTAACGGCCGCGCAGTGGACCTGCCTGCGCTTCTTTGCGCGTGCTAATGGCAGCACGCGCACCCCTTCGAGCTTCGCCAACTTCCAGGCGACGACGCGGGGCACTGCCTCTCAGATCATCAAGTCGCTCGAGAGCCGGGGTCTGATTACGCGGCGGCGCTCGGAGAGAGACGGCCGCAGCGTCTGCTTCGACTTGACGGAAACGGCCTATGAGATGCTGGCCTACGATCCGCTCCGCGATCTAGTAAGCGTGATCAAGCAATTGGAAACCGCGGAACGCGATCGGTTTCTGGACACGCTGTCGAGACTGGCCTCCGCGCTGGCTGGCCAAAGGGGTGTGCCCGCGTTCGGTACTTGCCGGGACTGTAGCCACTTCGGGACCTCTGGGGGCACGGCCTTTTGTGCCTGCATGGCGGTGGAGTTGGCAGCCGCTGATATCGACAAACTGTGTGGCAGTTATCTTGGTCCGGCGTTCGGCGCACAGAATGAAGAAGACCGTCATGGCGCAACTTGAGCAAACCTCGCTCCCCCGTATGATCGCCATTAGCAGCGGCAAGGGCGGCGTGGGCAAGTCCACCGTCACCGCGAACATTGCCGTTGCCATGGCCGATGCAGGTCTGTCTGTCGGCGTCGTGGATGCTGACATCTACGGCCCGTCTATCCCCCGAATGCTGGGGATCGCCTCGGACAAGCCCGCCTTGGGGCCGGAACAGAAGGTTATCCCGGCCGAAGCGCATGGCGTAAAGGTCATCTCAATGGCCATGCTGACCGACGATGACAAGCCCGCGATACTGCGCGGGCCTATGGTGGCGAAATACCTGCAGATGTTCGTCAGACAGGTGAATTGGGGCGTTTTGGACGTGCTTCTGCTGGACCTCCCGCCGGGGACTGGCGACATCCAGCTGACGCTGGCGCAGGCCTTTCCACTGTCCGGCGCGGTGGTGGTCAGCACTCCACAGGACGTGAGCCTGAAGATTGCCCGGCGTGGGCTGAGAATGATGGAACAGGTCAGTGTTTCGATCCTCGGCGTGATCGAGAACATGAGCGGGTTCACGTGCCCGTCCTGCGGGACGGTCACGCATATCTTCCATCAGGGCGGCGGTGAAGCCATCGCAAATGACCTGGGCGTGGCGTTTCTGGGCAAGATTCCACTCGATCCCAACGTGGTGGATTGTGGCGACGATGGCAGGCCATTGATCGTTGCCGCACCCGAAAGCCCGGCCGCGCAAGCGTACAAGCAGATAGCAGTCACGCTTGCGCGGACTGGGAAGGCCGAGGGGGGTATCGCGATGCCCTTCGCTTGGTCGCTCGCCGACGGCTCGGGCAAACCCTCTCCCGCGCAGGCTAGCACGGGCGGCCCAGCCGACTGCCTTGCCGGACTCGATCACCATGACGTGGGTCTGATCCTTCGCTGGGCGGATGGCGTCGAGCAACGTCTTGCCCCGCGTGATCTGCGTCTCGTCTGCCCCTGCGCACAATGCCAGGATGAGATGACGAGCGCGCGGCTCCTGGACTCCGACCGAGTGCCGTTCGATATCGGGATCACACGGATTTGGAGCGTCGGGAACTATGCGCTAGGCATGGCCTTCAGCGATGGACACGACACCGGGATCTACACCTTCAAGGCGCTCCGCTCGATGCAAGGCACGGAGCTCGAAGATGTCTGATGCAACGACCCGCCGCCGCATCCGAGCGCAAGGTTTGGCAAGCGACGACTTCGTTATGGGCTTCGTCCTTGATGCGCCAGTGCAGCGGGGAGCGTCCGCCCGATTTGACGAGCCGGGTGATGTCCCGCTGGCGTGTGCGCTTTTCGCCATACCCGGCGTGTCACGGGTTGAGGTGAGCGGGGCCACGGTCTGGGTGAAAAGGGACGCTACCGCCGATTGGACCGCGCTGAAGCCTGTCATCGCTGCGGCGATCCGCCAAGTGCTTGACGAAACAGCTGCCCCGCTCGGGATCGACGAAAGCGCGGGGGGCACCGACCCTGACATGGCGCTTCTCATAGAGGTGAAGTCTCTTCTGGACCGGCAGGTCAACCCTGCCGTCGCGGCCCATGGGGGACAAATCTCCGCAGATCGTGTTGACGGCGGCACGGTCTATTTGCGGATGTCCGGCGGCTGCCAGGGCTGCGCGGCCTCCTCCGCCACGCTACGGCAGGGAGTGGAGCGGATGCTCCGCGCGGCACTGCCCCAGATCCGCGAGATCGTGGACGTGACTGACCATGCAGCCGGGAGAAATCCATTCTACACGCGAGGCGGCGGGCTGTCGCCGGTACTTGACCGTCCGATTCCCGACGGCGTGATTGGCCGGACCGGCGGGCAGATTACCGTCGATCCGGTGTATCTTGCGCCGAAGCTGGGCCTGACCCCGCAGACCCTGCACGAAGGTCTGCGCACGGGTGAGGTGACCGGGGTGACGGAAGCCGGAGAGGGCGCGGACGCCAGCAAGACCAGAGTCATTCTGCGCACGGCCAGCCGAGCCTGGGCGGCCGAGGTACTGAGCGACGGATCGGCTCGGGAAATCCCGCCGCCGCGCGAAACCGGAGACGCGTCGGATCGTGAACGTGACCTCGCCGACCGCGTGCGCGACCATCTCGCAGGGCTTGCTCCCGTCCAAACACCAATCACATACGGAACGCTGGCGCGCGCGCTCGGACTCTGGGTGCCGGGCTCGGTTCGTCTTATCACTGGCGCGCTGGAAACGACGATGCGGGAAGACGCGGCGGCTGGCCGCCCTTTCATCGCCACCCGCGTCGTTAGCCGCGGACGCGGCAACCTGCCAGGTCAGGGCTTCTTCGAATTAGCACGCGCTTTGTCTCGTGGTCCGAGAGAAGGAGAGAGCGACCAAGACTTCTACGACCGTGAACGTAATCTGCTCAATCGGACGCTTGAATACCTGAGGTTATAGTGATTGAGCCAATACCCTGACCTCGGATGAGGAACAGGTCGTACAACTCACGAATACCCTGTATCTGGAGCACGGCATTCTGGAACTTGACAAAAACACTGCGGCATGGGCCATGAAGCCTATCGCCAAAGGCCGTAATATTTACCTTTTTGTCGGCTCCGAAGGCGGCTGTAAAGCTTGTAAGCGGTGGTGCGAAAGTCGTCCACGGCAGCGGCGGGATGATCCTGCTGCGGGCGGCGTAAAAACCGGCCAGTTTTGGCCCTTTCTGGTTTCAGGGAGGGCGGGAGCACTTTCACCGTGGAACTTTATCGGAAGGTTCGCCATGTGTATTTCCGCAAGGGCATGAGCAAGAGAGCGATTGCCCGTCATTTCGGGATCTCGCGGGATAGCGTTGATAAGATGATCGTGTTTTCGGTGCCGCCGGGCTATCCGCGGACGACACCGATCCAGCGCCCGAAGCTGGACGAGTTTACCGGGATCATTGATCAGTGGCTTTCGGAAGACCGGGAGCGACCGCGCAAGCAGCGCCACACTGCCAAGCGGATTTTTGAGCGGCTTCGTGACGAGCACGAGTTTGAAGGCGGCTGCTGCAGGGGGCGCACAATGGGCACAAGGCAGGATCGAATTACAGGATCGCGAAAGGTTTGCTGACATCGTCGAGGAAGAGCTCAACAGTTTGCATGAGGGTAATTTTGCTCGTTTTCAAGTGCGCCCCTCGGAATTCGCGTCATGGCAAGTCCTGTGGACAAAGACAGCATCCTGACACCGACCGCGAGCGGATTGCCGCGCTGGCCCAGCTCGACTTCATCCGCCGGGCAGAGGTCGTGCACTTCCTTGGCCCGCCCGGCACCGGCAAATCCCAGGTATCGATAGCGCGCCGGGTCTGATGCCACGGGGAAGGCTGGAAAGCAGGTCTATCGCGCGACTTTGGCTGAACTGATAGAGGCCTTGGTCAAAGCCGAACGGGAAGGCCGGCTGGCAGACAAAATCCGCTTCTATGCCCGGCCATCGCTCTTGATCGTCGATGAGATCGGATACTTGCCCATCACTCAGGGCGGCGCGAACCCGCTCTTCCAGCTCGTGAACGCCCGCTACAAAAAGGGAGCCATGATCCTGACATCGAACCGGGGCTTTGCCGAGTGGGGCGAGGTCTTCGGTGATCCGGTTGTTGCCACCGCGCTCCTGGATCGGCTGCTGCGCCACGCCGTTGTCGTCCAGATTGAAGGCGCCAGCTACCGCCTGCGTGGCCATACCGATCTGATCCCAGAGCACACCCGCACAAATGCACCCATCACACCACCGCCGCCGCCGAAACGGCGCGGCCGCCCACCCAAGAATGGAACAACAAGTCACTGAACCGGCTGACAACCGAAACCGCTAAACTGGGGATTTTTGACCTGCCCGTTTTGGGGAAAATTGAGATCCAATTGACACGCGATAGGGAATGTCCACGGGCGAGGTTTTCTGGCGGCGGGACAGCGTGCTGGAATCCGGCTCCGCCCAGCTGCGGCCGGCCACGCGCAGTAGGCTCTCGACAAAGCCAGCCGTTTGCCGCAACGCCATGCCGAACAATACCTTAATCGACAGGCAGGTCTGTATGGCCACATCGCTGTACGTCTGTCGTCGGCCGCGTTTGCCCGCAGGCACAGCATCCCAACTCATCTCGGGGTCAAACCAGATCGTCAGCGAGCCACGGCACTTGAGTGCGTCGTTATAGGCTGGCCAATTCCTGGTCTTGTAAGTCGGCGGTATCGGTCTTCTCATCCGACCCAGCTATCACGCTGGATTCACAAGATAAATTCCTCACCGGATTTGTGCAACAGAGTCCTTTTCAACCACCAACGGCGCTGTTACCGAAGACATCGTACTTCAGTACTTGCAAAATCACATCGCCGATCCTACCGACGCTAGCCGGTGGTTTTCAATTTATGAAATAAATCCATTTTTGGAAATTCATCTATAAATAATTATTGCGCACTCATTAAAGGCGGACTAAAGTAATGTATGCTTGCGACTTCTAGAAACGCGCAAAATACGTCTGGAAACGCTTATGGCACGTCAAAAAACAGCAACTGCGCTGGAAACCGCTAGACACTTAGCCAGCGGAGCCGTTAAAAAATTCGTTGGAATGGTTTGTATCCCACGTAGTCCCAAGTGGTTTTCTCAAGTGGACCCAAATGGTGCGAACTGGCAGATTTACGAGCCACAGCAACCGTCGCTGACGAAAAAACCGAAAGAACCAGACAATCGGAGTATTGACGGCTATCCCACGGTTGTTGAACCGTACATCCTCGGCGGCGGACCGTTTCTTCTGGCCAGCTCAAAACACCAGCCGGTGCTGGAACTGGCGCGCTGGCTCGAAAAACTCGGTGGTGAAGTTGTCCTCACAAACACCGTCGACCGCGCCCTTCAGGCCATCGCAGATTCTCCAGGACGCTGGGGCTTGCTGGCGGTATTCATGGATGGCTTTGATGAGGTAGATTGTATCGCTGAAAGACTGCTGTTGATGCGGTCAGTGAAGAGAGACCTGCCAACTATTCTGGTGTCACAGGACTTTACCAGACATGATTTCAGCACCGAACGCATGTCGCTTTGCGATGTGTCGCTTAGTGCTCCGGTGAGTCAAACTGCGTTTAAGCAGGCAGTGGCACAGTCTATCTCAAACAATGCGATATTCAGAAAATCGGGCTGAAATCCGGAAGTCAGCAAACATCGGTTTTTTTGATCAATCAGAGAAACTATTGATGGATTTCCAATTTTTCTAACCTAAAGACCCCATCGCTTACCGATGACGCGGAGCTGCGCGGGAATAATGTCCAGCCGCTCGGTGCGGTCCTCGCCGATCCGGTGCATCTCGCCGCACCCGCATGGGCAATCCAGGCTGTCCGGCTCGATCACCTTCTCGATCCGCGGCAGGTCCTTGGGCAGATTGCCCCGGTTGCGGCGGGCTGCCCTGCGCGGCGCCGGACCGGTGGACGTCTGCGCGTCCTGCTGCGTCTCGACCTCGGCCACTGCAGTCTCGAGATCCTCGAAGGCCAGCTGCCGTTCGTCCTCGCTCAGTTTCTCCAACCGTTTGCCATGCAAGGCCTGGTTCAGCTCGGCGACGAGATGCTCCAGGCGTCTGTTGGCTTCCGCGAAGTTAGCCGAACGCGGTAGAAAGCAATAGAATTCGTACATTCCCTGGCACCGGTTGCGCAAAGAAATCACGCGCTCGCTTAGAATTTGGGCAATTTTGCGCATTTGGCGGCAGTTGAAGAACTTCAGGCTGAAGGGCGCAGCAACTCTACCCCCCGTTGGCCGTGGGCCTCGGCAACCGTCAGGAATAGTCACCCAAGGTACCCCAGATTCCGGGGTGGGCCCACAAAACCCGAAAGGTCGCATGATGCCCGGACCAGAAATGAGATGAACTCCAACAGCCGGTAAACTCTTTTCTCTGCTGCCCAAGGTTACCGGCGGGCACCACGGATCCAAGATGGCAGACAAGCGTCACAAGTGCGTGGAAATTGTAACGAAGCTAGGGCAGGTTGATGCTCATTCTGGGCAGAGAATGGCGAGGGTAGATGCGATCCGGGAGGTTCGCATACTCCCGTCCAAAGCCACGCATTGGAGCCGTCCCACGATGTCTGCGGTAGTACGCATTTGGCCATCGATCGTAGCCGCATATGGGCAGCATCGGGATTGAAGCCGCTATCTACGACTAGCTGCTGCTGCACAACACCAAGCCGAAGCCTTTCACCTGGGCTAAGACAGCCAAAGACATCTTCGCCCGAGAACGAAGCGCACTGAACGCCTGCGTTTCATTTCACGGCACCGAATTGTGGAAACCGCAGATATCACACTACAATCAGCCCCCGGCTGGCGGCAATCGCCACAGCCTGAGTTGTGTTCGCGGCAGAAAGCTTGTTTCTCGCTGTTTCGATGTAAGTCCGCAGGGTGCTTTCCGAAATATTCAGTTTAGCCGCTGCTTCCGCCCGGCTGCATCCTCTGGCCAGCAAAGCCAGAGCATCGATCTCCCTCTTTCCGAGATGCGGGACGGCTTGCGGAACCAGATCCGGCTGCAATTGCAAGACCCTTTCGTTGAAAGCATGCGCGGTCAATATTAGATCCCTGGTCCGTTGGCCGGTGAACTCATGCCAGGTTTCGTCGCTGCAGGACCTGTTGACCGAGAACACAGCAAACTGACCGTGAGGGCCGCGTATGGGGATTGAAATCCCCTGATTTCCGAGACCGTGCGCCTGCGCGTCAGCCTGGAACTTTCGCGCGGACACGTGGGACCAATCCAGGCGTCTCCAGTCAATAGGGTGGAAGCAATTTCGGCAGCCTTGAAAAACAGGGTCGACACTGAAGTATCCTTGCTCAAGGTACTGCTTGATCCACTCCGCCGGGTAGGTTCCCCAGACATATCGGCTACCGGAACTACACACGCAAAAATAAATGATGTGATCCGCATTAAAGAGCTGACTAATTTGAGGTGTGATCCTGTGTCTAAGAACATCCAGAGAAGTGGCGGCTTCGATTTGATCCAGCAGTTCCGCCATTGAGCTGGAAGTTCCGCAGCCACTTCGGACATCAAGCTCTACGCGCTCAAAAACAACCGGGGCTTTCCCGGAAGCGGTATCCCGGCGGCGGGAAAACGGAAGCAACGATGCCATAACAGATATCCAAGTGCCTTGAGAGAACGTCGTGCCTGCCTACCACTCGCATACCGGGAATTATAGCTGCCGATCTGCCCTACACATAACTTGCGAAGGCGGGCGCTGTAACTCACTGAAAGTTATTAATATACCCGTTACGACATGCCGTTTTGACCGGGGTTAGATTGGCAGGTTTCGCGAATACTTCAAATTGTCTAAGCAGTAGGCGCCAACAACCAATACTTGCCCCCTGCCACTCAGATTTTGCTCTCCTATGAACATTCAATACTAAGCTCCGGCGCAGCCCCGACGCGTTTCAGCGGCTGAACACCCCCCGGTTTTCCGTCCAATGCCCGGCAGAGCAGCGCTCAGTCTCTCCACCCAGCGTCCACCACTCGCAATCCAAAACCCGCTCTGCACAGAGCGGTGACCCGCGGCTTACCGCTGCGGGACGCCCCCTGTGCATCCACTTAAACTGAAAGGACCCAAATATGCACATTTCGAAGACCCTGAAGACTGCCGCGATGGCTGCGGTAGTGGCTGTGGCTGGAACCAGCGCAATGGCGGCCGGTTCGGACACCGGTGTTGAAGCCGGTTTCTATGCGCTCGGCCAGGACCTGAACACCATTCTCGATGGTGCAGGTGGCTACGTCATCTTGATCCTGTCTGTGATTATCGGTGGCGCAACTCTGGCAGTTACCGGCCGCTGGGGCCATGTGTTCATTGCCATCGGTGTTGCGGTTTTCCTGGGCTACGGCGTCCAAACCGCCACCAGCCTCGGCGGTGTGACTGCAAGCACCGATCTTCTGGAGCTGTCGGCCGTGGAGGCCCCTGTTTCGGAAACCGTCACTCAGTGATCTGGACCTGCTTCCCGCGCCTTCGGGTGCGGGAAGCAATTCCTGAAAGGAAGAGGCATGGACAAGGTCGTCAAAGTGGAACAGAGGCTGCAAGACCCGCCGCAGTTCTTTTTCCTGCCTGCCGATGAAGCGGTGGCCGGAATGTTTCCTATTGTACTGGGCCTCTTGGGCCGTCAGGCGTTTTTTGGCTTCGCAGCCGGGCTTGCGTTTTATTTCATCTGGAAACGTGTGAAGGGCGAGCGTGGATTGCATGGGCTGCTGGCTCTTCTCTATTGGATCACTCCGAAAGAGATCACCATCTATCGGTCCTTCCCGGATAGCGCTGTCAGCGCCTGGAGGGCGTGATGAACTTTCAGAACATGAACAAAGCCCTGAACCGCTCCCGGAAAGCGGTACTAACTCTGGGTGTTGTATCGGCTGGACTGGTTGGTGCCGTCGTGATGCTGTCGGCCAAGCTCTATTCGCAGTCCAATCAGGTGGTTCTTGTGCCTACCACCGTCAGCGACGGGATGGTGGCGCGCGGCACGGTGGACAAAGGCTATGTTGAGGCACTGGCGCTGGATGCGGTCTATGCGATGTACAACAGCTCGCCCCGGACCCTTCATTACGGGCGCAGCGTCCTGGAGCGGCTGAGCGGCCCAGCTGAGCGGGCCAGCATCCTGGATACTTACGACCGGATTGCCAAGGACATCACCGAACGCAAGATCTCGACCGTCTTCTTTCCCCGGAAGATCGAGCACAACTTTGCCAGCTATGAAGTGGTGGTGGAAGGCGACCTCGCCACCTACCTGGAAACAACTCAAGTCACCCGCGAAGACCGCCGGATTTTGATCCGGTTCAAGCCGCAGGCCGGTTCAGTCCGGCTCGCCGCTATCGGGAAAATCTCAGCGGAGGAGTGAAGCTGACCATGATGAAGACTTTGAAACTGGCTGCGGTCCTCGCAGCCGGGCTGGTGGCGGCTTGCCCGGTGAATGCGGCAGATCAGCGTTTTACCGTCTCTGAGGATGGCCTTGTCCGCTTCAAGGCATCTGTCACCGGCATTACCCGCGTCAGTGTTGTGGGCGACCGGATCACGTCGATTGTCAACGACAATGAGGCTTCGGTTTATCAGGTCCGCAACGACGAAAAGACCGGGGATTTATTCCTCAAATATGCAGGCCCGGAAGGGATGCCGGAAAAGGAAGGCGGCTATCTGGTCACGGAAAAGGGCCTGACGGTTGCCTATGAAATCCTGCCGATCCGCGCGAGCACGCAAACCGCGCTGATCACCGTCAGAAGCAAGAACCCGGAACCGGAGGCTGCTGCGGGCAGCGGCGGCTTCGCCGGCACCTCACTTGGCGGCGGCGGCGGCCTTGCGGCTCAGCTGACAGCCGCGACCCGCGACACCATCAGATCGAAGATCCGCAGCCCGCGCCCGGGCAGCGCTCGCCATGGTGCGCTGATTACCTCGCACCGCACCGGTGAGCTGGTTGGCGAGGTTCGTGTGGCTGCGGCTGGCAAGTCGCCTCGGCAGGTTCGGGAACAGGAGTTTTACCGGGCTGGCGTGCTGTCGGTCTGGGTTCAGAAAAAAAGCCTCGCTGCCGGTGAGCGGTCCTGGGTTGTTGTTGTGAGGGCGAAGTGATGGCGCAGAAAGACCGCAAAAAGAACCAGATCATTGCCATTGGTGTTTTTGGAGCCGTTGTGGCAGGGGGCTTTATTGTCCTTGGCTCGCTGATGAACGGCGGAGCAGGGAGTGCAGGCCTGCCAAAGCGCGCTAATCCCACAGTTGACGAAACGATTATTTCGGACCGCACGGCTGCGGCCTCACCGGAAATGTCCTGGATCACCTCCGGGCGGATCCAAATGGAGCAGTTGCAAAAGGAACTGGAAGAGCAGCGAAAGCTGGTCGAGCAGTCCCGTCGGGAAGCCGAACAACAGGCTGAAGCAATCCGTCAGGAGTATGACGAACCGATCCTGCAGCTGATCGAGAAAATCTCGACGCTGGAAACACAACTGGCTGAAGCCAAAAACCGCCCTGCTTCAAGCGGGCCGAAGCAATCATTCAATGCCGCGGCGCAGTTGCCAGGCAAAGAGCAGTTGACCCAAGAGCCTGCAGAACTCGGGCCGGGGAGCGATTTCATCGAGCGCCGCACCCCAACGCGCACCGCACCTCGCCGGACGGGGCAAACAGCCGGTGATGGGGAAGGGGGCTCGGTACGCAGCAACTTCGGGCAGAGTTTCACACTCGCCACCATCGAGCAGCCGCAAACGGAAGAACGCGAGATCCGCCGCCTGGGCAGCTACCTCCCGGCAGGCAGTTACGCGCCAGCAGTTGTCCTTTCGGGCGCAGATGCGGCCACCAATGTGTCTAACCGGGACAATCCGATTCCGGTTCTGTTCCGGATTACCGGCTCCGCAGTGACCGCAGCGCTTGGAAACCGTCAGCCCGCGCGGGTGAACCTGAAGGGCTGCACGGTGCAAGGATCCGCAAGTGGCGATCTGTCGTCGGAACGGGTCAAGGTGCGCCTGATCTCCATGACCTGCGTAATCCGGCAGGGTGAAGTTCTGGAAACCAAAGTCGCCGGCTACATGGCCGGGTCCGGCAAGGAAGGCGTGCGCGGGCACGTCGTCAGCCGCGAAGGCGCCAACGTCCGGAATGCGGCCATTGCAGGTGCTTTGGGTGGCCTGGGCAAAGGGCTGAGTGCCGGAGCTACCGCGTCTCTCAGCCAGGAAAACGCTTCGGTCAGTCAGATCCTGCAGAGCGCAGGCGCAGGCACACTGGCCGGCGGAGCGGAAGAAGCGGCCAGCACGCTGGCAGATTACTACATCAAACGGGCCGAACAGTATCAGCCGGTGGTCTCCCTCTATGGCGGAACCAAGGTCGAGCTCGTGTTTCTCGAAGGGGTGGAGCTGGGCCAATGAAGAAATTCGCAAGCCTGATATTGATCGCACTGGCCGCAGGCTGCGCCAACCCGAACACAGAAAAAGACTTTCTGTGTGAAGCGCAGCAAGGGTCGCCCTGTACGACTATCGGTGCTGTGGACGGCACTGGAACCGCTGCCGTGACGTCTGTTCAGGAACGTCCCGAAGACACTGCGGTGAAGAGCCTGGCACAAAATCCGCTGTTCCCGGGCAAAGGGGCCTTCACCGGCCTGCCAGACGGCGGTTTTCCCTACAACGCTGCGGCCTACCGCTCTCCGGAAGTCGTCGGAACGCTCTGGATTGCGCCGATCCTTGATGAAGGCGGGATCATGCATGAGGCGCGCTTTGTGCATTTCGTGATCCAGGAAGGGCAGTGGCGGCAGTAATGAGCAAAACCAACTCAACAAGCCTGAGCGACAAAGCAGCCCGCATGGTTTCGATCAGGCAAGAGCGCCGCAATGCTGGTTTTGTCGAAGTGACGGTGTGGCTCCCTGTAGAGGAAGTTCGCCACTTCCGTGACAAGGCTTGGCAAGCAGTTGAAGCCGTAAGCCGCTCTTTTCCACGCAATACCTTATTGGGCCAAAAACGCCGTCAGAGGGGCAGGAAATGAAAATTGTTCGTGACATAATGGACGGTCTGTTCGGGGATGTCCCGTGGACAGAGGAAGAGCCGGATCTGATGGAGGGTGACGTGCTCTCCGACATTCTGCCGTGGCGGGTCTATGATCCGGAACACAAGCTCTACCACTTTACCCACGGCAGCGGCTTCCTCATGGAAGTGGGCGCGTCGATCGGTCAAAGCGATTTGCCTGAGAACATCGGCGGTGTTATTGCCGCAAACCTTCCGTCCGGCGCCACTTTTCAGGTGCTGAATTGGACCTCTCCGGCCATTGAACCGGTTGCCGGGCGCTGGCAATCGGCACGGCTTGGCCGCTCGGCTCTGATTGACGAAATGGTCCGTCAGCGGGTGTCCCACCTTCAGGAAATGCGGTTCGGCATTGATGAGGATGGTGCCCGTGCCATCCCCTTCGACAGGCACATCTTCGTCGCGGTCTGGCAGGAAGGGGAAGAGCTTGGCATTGAGGACGAAAAGCGCCTCAAGTCCATGCGCTCGGCCCTCAGGAACGTGTTCGCCACGGCCAGCTGGTCGATGGATGTGGAGCCGCCGCGCTTTCTCGCCCTTCTGAGGGAGCTGTTCCACGCTGCCCGCCCGGAAGGGAGCGGTGAAGACTGGGACCAGGAAGCCTATGACGACAACATGCCGCTCAACTATCAGCTGCCCGGCGCTTCCTTGCGTGTTGGCAGCCAGGCCCTTCAATTCTCCGGAAGCCCAGAGCTGGCGGCTACTGTCTCTTCGGTGAATGCCTACCCGGGGGAATGGGTCTTTGGCTTTGGCATGGCACTCAACGGCGATCCCGCCCGGCTGATGGACCGGCCGCTCGGCCCGGTTCTGACATCCTTCACGCTTAAGGCGATGCCAAGGCAGAAAGCCGGTGCTTTCATTCTGAAGAAACGGGGCATGGCGGAACACGCTGCCAACAGTTCCTTTGGTAAGTTTGTCCCGAATTTCGCGGAGAAAAAGGCGGAGCTGGACGGGCTGGCGGCTGAAATCCAAGCGGGCGAACGCCTCTTTGAAACACTCTATACTATCGTTTCCTACGCCAGGGGCGGTGCAACAGAGGCGCAGATGGCGGCAGGCGAGGTGGAATCCATCTACCGGCGCCAGCGGATCAAACTCTCCAAAGACACTTTCCTGCAGCTTCCCTTGTTCATTGCCAGCCTGCCGTTCGGCTGCTCGGGCCGGATGATGTCCGACTTCGGGCGGCAGATGCGTATGCGGCTTATGAAATCGACAGCGGCAATGGCCTTCCTGCCAGTGCATGGGGAGTGGATGGGCAATGCCCGGGGAACCGGAATGCTGCTGGCGGGCCGTCAGGGGCAGGTGTTCCAGTGGGACAATTTCCGTTCGTCGGGCAACTACAACACCGCCGTGGTAGGCAAGTCCGGGGCCGGTAAATCAGTGTTCATGCAGGAACTGGCGGTGGGGATTTACACCTCCGGCGGCAACGTCCTGGTGATTGACGACGGCTATTCGTTCAAAACCACGGCGGAAATCCTGGGCGGCAAGCACATTGCTTTTGACGGCCAGATCCGCAACCGCCTCAACCCGTTTTCTCTGCTCGATGCAGGTGCCATGGGGCAGGACGAATACAAGACCGATGCCATCGAGCTGGTTACCCGCGTTGTCGCCTCGATGGCTGATCTCGGCGGCCACACCGGCGGCCGGGTTGAAGGGGTTGAAGAGGACTATATCCGCACGGCCATTGCCCAGGTCTGGGACGAAAAAGGCCGGGACGGTGAAATCTCCGATGTGCGCGACCGGCTGCAGGATGCCGCGGCTGGTGAGCCGCGGCTGCCGGATGTGGTGCGCAAACTCAACCGGTATTCCCGCGGCGGGGCCTACGGCCACTACTTCGAAGGCGAGGCCAATATTGCTCTGGATGCCCCGTTCACGGTGGTGGAGCTGAGTGACATCAAGGGGCAGGCCGGTCTTGAGGCGACCATTCTGCAGATCGTCATGTTCCTTGGCACCGAACTGATGTTCAAAACCTCCCGTTCCACGCCTACAGCCATCGTGATTGATGAGGCGTGGGATCTGCTGAAAGGAACTGGCACAGCGGCCTTTATCGAGGGTGTCGTGCGCCGGGCGCGGAAGTACACCGGGGCGCTGATCACCGGCACGCAGTCGATGCAGGACTATAAGGCCAACCCCGCCGCCAGCGTCTGCCTGGAAAACTCGGACTTCCGGATTTTCCTGGCCCAGAAACCGGAGAGCATTGATGCACTGCAGAGTATCGACCCGCCGGTGAAAATGCTCCTGAAGTCGCTGACATCGGTTCAGGGCCGGTTCTCCGAACTCGCAATTCAGATGCCTGAGGGCTTTGCCTACGGGCGTCTGCTGCTCGATCCGTTTTCGCTGGCGGTGTTCTCATCGAAAGGCTCCACGGTCGAGCGGATGAACCACTACAAGGCTGAAGGAATGAGCACAGTGGAGGCCATTAAAACCCTTGTTGAGCGGGGGGAAGTGGCATGAGCTGGCAGAGGAAGACCCTCATTGCGCTTGGTATTGTGGCGCTGGCCCAGGCCGCAGTGTTTGCGTTCCTGCTGTTGCCGGATGTCTTTCGTGATGAGCCTCCAGCGGTTGCGGTTTTCGACCCGGAAAAGAGCCTGACCATGTTTGTGGTCTGGTCGAATGGCCGGGTGCCGGATGAACAATTCGGGGACACACTCCCAGCGTTCCAGCAGGCTGTTCAGTTGGAAATTGACCGGTTGTCCGGCCAGACCGGCCAAATTGTTGTCCGTAAAGGCGCCGTCCTATCGGCTGTGGGCCTTCAGGCCGCCGACGTCACCGGCATCATCATGGAAAAGGTGCTGGGTGATGCGGCGTTCTAAGCTGGCTTTGATCCTGCCTGTCCTGGCAGTGACCGCTGCGGGTTACTATGGGCTGGCCTGCGGGCGGCTGGTCGTGAATGCAACCGGCAGCCTGAAAGGCAATGCCTATGCGATGGTGACCTGGCCGCTCATCCTGCGGCCGGGAACGATCGTCGCGGTCGAAATGCCGGAGGTTCTGGAGGGAAAATTCGGCGGGCATGAACTTTACCTGACCAAGCGCATTGCCGGAGTAGCCGGTGATCCGGTCCGCCGTTCAGGCAATAGCATCTGCATCAATGGAACCTGTGTTGAGGGTCAGCTGAAGGACGGCGCGCCGGTCGCACCTCTTTGGGACGGCGAAGTCGTGCCGGACGGCATGATTGCCGTGTTTGGAGATAGCGCGGATAGCCTGGACAGCCGGTATGAAGTGATCGGTCCGCGGCCGGTGGCGGAAGTCGTCGCCGCAGGATTTGAAATCCCTTTCCCCCATTGGACAGACCTTGCGGAGCGCTGGAAATGACCCCGCCGCATTCTGTTTCCAAAAAAATGAACCGCATCCGAAACCGCATTCGGAGCTGCTGCAGGCAGCGCAGTGGCCGCGGTTTTGGACCCCGCTCAAACAGAATGGGCGCACGCCGCCGTCTTCAAGCTGCCGTTCTGGTCCTTGCTGCTGCCGCAGGGCAGGGGGCGGCCAAGGATCTCGGCACCCACGGCCCATTGTTCGAGGTGGCTGAACCCTCGCTGCTGGACACGATCAAGACCCGGCTTCTGGAAATGGAAGCGGCTGGCGAACTGGATCAGATGCGTCAGGACATGCAGGACACCACGCGGGCCTATGTGAACCGGCCGCGTCCGGTTCAGGGTATCGGCAAAGCGGAGGAATACGCGGTTTGGGAGGTCGATATGTCGATCACCCTGAAAGAGGATCTGGCAGACCATCAGGGCCGGGTCTTCGCCCGCGCTGGCACAGTCGTTAATCCGTTGGCCTATTCCCGCTTTGAAAAGCGCATCGTCCTGCTTGACGGCGACGATCCCGACCAGGTGGCTTTTGCGCTGGCAGATGGCGGCGAGTTGGACACGCTTCTGGTTCTGGTGAACGGTGATCCGCTGGGCCTGATGCGCGAGCATGGCCGCCGGTTCTATTTCGACCAGGATGCTGTGCTGGTGAAGCGTTTCGGCATCCGCAATGTGCCTGCCGTGGTGCAGCGCGCGGATCCCGTCATGCAGGTGGAAGAAATCGCGCTCGGCAAGGGCGGGGAGGTGCTGCAATGAACCTGCGCGCTCTGATCCTCGCCTTTGCCTTCGCCCTTGCAGCAACCCAAGCGGCAGCAATCTGCAACAAGCGGTTTCTGAACCCCATCACTGAAGTTTGCTGGGACTGCATCTTTCCTATCTCCATCGGCGGCCTGAGTCTGAGCTTTGGCGCCAGCCGCCCGGATACGAGAAACCAGACCTTCCCGCTCTGCGTCTGCCCGGGTGTTCCGCCCCGGCTTGGCCTGTCCATTGGTCTTTGGGAACCGGCCCGGCTGGTCGATGTAGCAAATGAGCCCGGCTGCTTCGTGAATATGGGCTTTGAAATGGATTTCGGGTTGCTGTCGCTCGGTAAATCATCAGCCACCCAGCAAAGCGGCGGCAGCACCGGGTCGCGCTGGCAGGCACATTATTACTTCTATCCGCTGATTTCCTGGCTTGGTGTGGTGGTCGATGGTCTCTGCCAGCAAAGCGCGCAATTCGATGTCGCCTATATCTCGGAAATTGACCCGCTCTGGCAGGACGCGGAGTTGAACAACCTGATCAACCCGGAGGCAATCCTGTTTGCCAATCCGATTGCCCAGGCGGCCTGCGCTGCAGATTGCACTAAGGCGTCCTCCGGCAATCTGCCGATGGATGCGCTGTTCTGGTGCACCGGCTGCGGCGGCTCGATCTACCCCATCCAAGGCGATGTCGCGGCCCATGTTGGCGGGGTGATGGCAAGCCAGGTGGTTGCAACCAAGATGGTGGCCCGGATGCACAGGCTGCTGATCGCACGGAAAACCGCGTCGGAAAGACCGCTTTGCCAGACCCAATCGCAGCCGGTGATCAAGAAAAGCCAGTACCGGATGCAAGTGACGCGCCCGCGCCCGAAAACCTCGGGCCGCTACGGCTGCGGCCCCATCGGCTTTTCAGCTCAATACGTGGATCGGCTGAGAGAGTTCCCCTTCAAAGGGGAATCCTTCGGCTGGCTGTTCTGGAGGAAGAGAAATTGCTGCGCACTCTGACTTTTGCCCTGTCGGTTGGACTGGCGGCTGGATCCGCATTGGCTATCACGTCCCTGCCCCTTGGCGCCCAGGAGGCTGGGGAAGGTGTGACCGAATACGCAGCGGGCAGCACCGGGCGGATCACCGCGCCGCTGGCGAACATCGTTGACACCGCCAAACAGCAGGGCGAGGTGCTGCGGCAGACCCTGCGCCCGCTCGATGAGGCGGAAGGGGCCTTTTCTGACGTCGATTTCGACGGGCTGCGCACCCGCGCACTGTCGGATCCCCGTGTCAGGGCCTTGCTTGGTGCCGATGCCACCGGGGGAGCTGCCAGTGACACGGAAGAGGTGCGGTACGACGGTGCCACCATCTTCCTGCTGGCCTCTTTCTCGATGCCCAAGGAGTCACTGCGGCAAATGATGGCTGAAGCCCGGAAATTCGGTCTGCCCATCGTGTTCCGCGGGTTCGTGAACAACTCGGTCTATGAAACTCAAGCAGCCTTGGAGGAGACGTTCGGCTCTCTGGATGATGCCGTGGGCTTTTCCATCGACCCTACAGTGTTCACCCGGTTCCGGGTTACGTCGGTGCCGCAGGTCATTGCCATGAGTGAAGCGGTCGATGTCTGCGAAACACCTGGTTGCGAAGCGGACCCCGTGCCGCTGCATGATCGGGTGGGCGGCAATGTTCCGGTCGAATTTGCCCTGCGCCTGATCGCGGAACAGGGGGAGGCCGGCGCTTCTGAGGCCCGGCGGCTGCTCTCGCAGCAGGAGGCCGCGGATGCTGAATAGATCTCTCTCCCTTGCCCTGATGGCCGTCCTGCTTGGCAGCGGCGCTTTCGCGCAATCCTTCATGGATCGCGCGGCGGCGGCAGCTGATGGGTCTCTGAATACGGGCAGCACTTTCCGGGATGAAACGATCAACGAGGTGGTGACGCCATTTGAAACCTCCCGGCCGCCAGAGGCGGGCATGAACCACACCACCTTCGAGGACCGCATTCTGGAAACCCGCGATGCGGACAATGACCAGGGGCGGGTTCTGCGCGCCACAGAAGACAGTGCGATTGTCCGTCCGGATATAGACATCGACGGGCAAGGGGAACTGTTCGATGATGGCAATTGGGCGCATGAGAATGCGGAGGATATTGCTGGGCGGTATTTCAGCAGCGAAACCGGCAGCTGCACCACGCCGGAGGTTCCGGTGTCTGACGTGCGCGACGAGTTCTGCGAAAGCCTGCCTGCGCGGGAAGAAAAGACCTGCCGCCTGATCCGGAAAATCCGGGTGGATCGTACCGACACTTACCGCTGCGACAGGCGGGCAGCGAAATACGTGCAGGTCTGCGAAAAGACCAATGAATATGAGTGCAAGGTCAACACGAACCGGGCTGCCTGCATTCGCAGAAAAATCCGGATTACCGGCGGTGATGTTACCTGGAGCGGAAAGACCGCGACCATCAGCTTCCCGGCCGCTTCGCCAACCGCGAACGATGGCAGCAGCCATCTGAAAAAGCATAGGTTTTCCATAGAGGTCTCAGACCGGTTTGCCCCGGATGAAGTCATCATGGAGCACGTTGAAGCCCGGGGCGCTCTCCAGGTTTTGGCCGGGAACACAGTTGTCGGCACGTTCTCCCGCACCCGTACCGGCCATTTCCTGAATGGCCGCGGCAATGCGTGCCCGGCCAATGACACAGACGGCTTGCTTGTTCCCATGGTCAAATTGGGACCTCCCAGCTTCAATCAAAATCAACTCTACAGGTGCTTTTGGGGACCGCCCTTCGGTGGCATGGGCGTGCAGCCTCTGGCGGCAATTATCAAGAAACCTCTGGCAAGCAGCACCGCCTTGCAGCCGCCGGCATCTGGTCCCGGCGTTTTCTCAAGCGGCTGGGATATGCCGGAAGGCCCTGCTTCCTGGCAGGCAAAAGTCTACAGGCTCACCGAGCACGGCAACGATAAAATCCTGCATTGGTTCGAATGCCAACCGCTGGAGCATGAACTTTGCCATCAAATGCAGGTGCTCACCCGGAGCGAAACCGTCTCGAAAGATGTGCTTCGGTTCATCAATCTGAACACCTATCCGCGGTCTCGCCCGGACCAGGGCCAGCGCTTCCGCAAGACTAACTTCACAGCCCGCGTCGTCTTCGCCGGAGGGACGTCCAATGGCGGCAGAGCCAAGATTACCATCAAGTTCGATGGTGCCTGCTGCGACAGCTTCAGAAACGTCGGAGAGGAGGCCTGCGAATGAGCCGCCTGATCCTTCTTCTCTTTGCTTTCCTGTTCTGGGCTGCCCCCGCCTCGGCCGAAATTACCTGCGGAGAAGCCGAATACAGCTGTGTGGAAACAGACACGGCGTCCACAGGCGGCATCCGGCTCACCAGTTATTGTTCCCGAGAGGCAGGAACACGCTCCTGCCGTGACAGCGCTCCGCTGGATGAATGCACCGCCACGCGCGCAAGTGTCAACTGCACCAGGACCGACCGCCGCTGCGTCGATTACCGCAACGGCGAATGCCGTCAGTGGCGGCTGACCTATTCCTGCCTGAATGAAGACGACGACATGAGCCCGGCGCGGCTTGTGAACACCGAATTCGGGCCGACGCAGGAGGAAATCATCAACCGCTGCGGCAGGTTTGAAGGCAATGAGGATTGCGAGCTGGTTGAAACCATCACCGAGGAGGGGGCCGAAGTCCGCGACATCAACCGCAAGAGCTTTTCCCGGAGCTGGTGGAAGCGGAAGCGCGTATACAGCTGCCTGTCCGTTGGCGAAGGCGAAACCAACTGCGGGCCGCTGGAAAGCGATCCGACCTGTATCCTGCAAGGCAACACATGCCTTGCTGAACGTGATGGGGTCTGCACGAACCGGGAGTATCACTACCGTTGCGGCGTCTCTTCCGGGGATCTGGAAACCAGCTGCGAGCCAATCAACGTCTGTGTTGGTGACAACTGCATCGGGGTCGAACAGGAAACCTCTGATGACTTCGGCAGATCTGCGGCCTGGCTGAACGTGCTAGCGCAGATGCAGGAGGAATACCGGGAGCAGGCCGCCACTGACCCGAACGATGTGCGTTTCTTCCAGGGCACCACAATGACCTGCAGCAAGGCGCCAGGACGTAACTGCTGCGGGACCGGGGGTCTCTTTGGCGGCACTTGCCCGGAATCTGCTGCAATCTTGCGGGACAAGCGGGAAGCGGGCGCGACTCATTTTGTCGGCGTCACCTGCCAGCAGAAGGTTTTGGGGGCCTGCGTCAAGAGGCGCTACCACTACTGCACCTACAACTCGAAATTCGGCCGGGTCTTCATCGAGGAGTTCAAAAAGCAAGTTGACGAGGGCTGGGGCACGCCGGGCTCAGCAAACTGCGGGTATGTCACCATCGAAGATTTCGGGAATGTGGACATCGAGGAAATGGATCTGTCGCCTGTTTTCGGTGACATCATGAGCGACATTCAGGTTCCCGTTTCTGAAGACCTGCAGGACTTCTATGAAGACCGCTTCCCGTCGGCCGACAGCCAGGCGCAGGACGCATTCGAGGAGATGGGCAAATGAACCGGCGCTCCTTCCTTCTGTCCAGCCTCTCCATTGCAACTGCACCGGCCTTGGCCGGTGCTCAGGAAAATCCCGGTGTTGGCGTGATCTTCATCGGGGCGTCCTGGTGCTCCTTCTGCAAATCCGCCGCGCCGGTGCTGGCGGCTATGACCCAGCCCGCCGGCATTCCGGTTCTGGTTGCCTCGCATGACGCACGGCCGATCCCGCCGTTTGCAGACGTGACCGATGCCAGAACGCACCCGGTTGCTGCGCAGATCACCGAGTTCCCCACCACTCTGATCTACTCGCAGGCTGCCGGGGAAATCACAGGCCAGATTACCGGTTACCGCAATGCGCGCCACTATGCGCAGTCTGTGCGGGCCGCAGTTCTCGCCGCAGCCGGGAGGACAGGCTGATGCTGAAACCGTTGACCCTTGCCGCACTTCTAGCCACTACAGCCTATCCCGCCAGCGCGGGGCTGGTCTGCAATGGTGAAGAGGTAGACGGCTGGCATTTCTATTGCGATCCGGAACCTGAGCCGGAGCCGGTCAAACCGGAACCGGCACCGGAGCCGGAACAGGAAGCCAGGGAAGAACCACAGGAGCCGAAAGAACCGAAAGAGCTAACGGCCACCGAGGAGATCGAGGCGTTCCGGGAATACGCCGACGAGCTGAAGCACCGCGCCATTCTCGATCCGACGCCGGAAAATGTGCAGGCGTATATGGAGGTGAACAAGCAGATGGCACAGCAAGCGGCGCGTTTCGCAGCCGTCTGGCAGCGCGTGCTGTTCGGCTCGCCCCACCTCGATGCCAATACCCGCCGCCCGCTGACCCAAATGGGCACCAACATCTATCAGGACCAGCGCAATGCGGCGGAGCAGGCAGCGCTGCGCCGGGCGGCTCAAGAGGCCGGTCTGATCTTTGTCTATGATAACCCCGCGGACTGCCGCTTGTGCCTCGCGCAGGCGCAGATCCTCGACGGCATCCGCAATGCCTACGGCGTGGAAATTCTGGCTGTGTCCACCGATGGCAGCCCCATCGAATTTTTCCCAGACGCGGTTCAGGACGCGGGCCAGCTTGAGGCCCTTCAGCTCGCGGACAAGCCGCGCCCCTTCATCGCCATTGTCGACGCCGCTAGCGGGGAAACCCAGCTGATCGGGGGCGGACTGCTGACAGAAGATCAGATCCTGGAGCGCATCTACGTGGTCCGGGAAGTGCCCATGGGCGAACGGTATCAGTGAAGGAACAGGCAGAATGGCGTATTTCATTGGCAATATCCCCGTGGATCCGGCAACTGACGACGGCCAGAACCTACTTGGCCGGGCGCATCAGGAACACAGCCGCATCACCTGCGGCTGCCGGAAACCGGCCCCGCAAATGTACGTGGCCTGCGTGAATGGCCGGTTCATCCTGAAGCGGATGCCGGGCACCGGCGCGGAACACGCGCCCGGCTGCGAGTCTTTCTTGCCTCCGGAAGATCTCTCGGGCCTCGGACAGGTGCAGGGCAGCGCGATCAAGGAAGATCTGGACAGCGGAACCACGACGCTGAAGGTCGATTTCCCTTTGACCATGGGCAGCAAGCGTCCGGCACCACCTGCGCCTTCAGGGAAAAAACCGACAGAGGCCAAGGCCAGCCCGCGCAAGCTCGGCCTGTCGAGCCTGCTGCAATACCTGTGGCATGAGGCCGACCTGGTGAAATGGACCCCGGCGATGCAGGGTAAACGCTGGTGGGGGCCGGTACAGCGTGCGCTTTTGAACGCAGCCTCGGGGAAATCCGCCAAGTCTCGTGACTTGCGGGATATTCTCTATGTTCCGGACTACTGGAAGGCGGAGCGGAAAGAAGAAAACGCCGCGCGCCGGGCCAAACTCCTGCGCGGCCTTCAGGCGCCTGCGCGCGGTACGGCCCCGCTTGGCCTCGTTGTGGCCGAATACAAGAGCCATGAAGCCACCCGCATGGGTGCGCGCTTCCTGTTCAAGCACGCGCCGGACTGCGCCTTCTTCGCGGAAGAGGACCTGGTGCGGAAATTTGAGAAGGTGTTTGCGGATCAGCTCATGCTCGCGGATGCTTTGGGTGACGTGCATGTGATGGTGATCGCCACCTTTAGTGTGGCTAAAGCTGGCTACCCCGTTCTGCGGGAAATCGGCATGATGCTGGTCACTGCAAACTGGATCCCGTTTGAATCCATCCGCGACTATCGGCTGATCCAGGCACTGACAGAGAGCAGGCGCGCTTTCCTCAAGTCCCAGCGGTTCACCCTCGACCCGGACACCCCGATTGCCTGCGCGGTGCTGACCGACCTGGAAAGCCCTGTATCGCTATTCGTTGCCGATCCCGCCGCGGACACCAACGCGGTCGCTGCCTTGCGCGAAGTAGCGGCAGAAGGCACCTATCCTGCTTGGCTCTGGCTTGATGAGGTCGCGATGCCGGATCTCCCGGAAAAAGGCGCGGCCATCCCATTTGCTTGCACGGAGAAACGCGGGGATGGCCGCGGCTCCTCTGGTGATGATGGGGGAAACCAGAGGACCATTAACAGCAACGTTATGAAGACATCCAGAGCATGAGAAGTCGCATGAGATATTTAATCTTAAGTTGTGCTTTTACGGCATCTGTCGTCTTTACCGGAAGCGAGCTCCACGCCGATGTGGGAGACGACCTGAAACAGTTCTGGGAGCGCACCGGCGGCGGCGTAAACGTCACCAAACCGACAGCCTACAAGGGGCAGCAGGCGGGCTATGCCACGCTGGGTTCCCTTTATCTGCGCACCCGCCCGCGCAACAGCCAGCTGGCAGCCATCCAGCTGCCCTCCGTTCGTGCAGGTTGCGGTGGTATCGACATCTTCGGTGGTGCTTTCTCCTTTATCACCGAGGAGGAACTTATCGCGCTCATGGAAGCGATTATGCAGAACGCCGCCGGTTTTGCATTCGAGCTGGCACTGGAAAGCCTGTCGCCTGCGGTGCAGGAAATCGTCGCCAAACTGCGGGATTTGATCCAGCAGGTGAACGCGGGAAACATCAATTCCTGCGAAGCAGGGCAACTGCTCACTGCCTCGCTCTGGCCCAAAATGGACGGGGCATCCCAGCACGTCTGCCAGACTATTGGCGGTTATACCGGCCGGTTTGCAGACCGCGTTGCCTCCCGCCACGGCTGCGGCACTGGCGGCCAGCATAACTCGACGCTGGGGCGCGCAAGCGGGGCCTTAGCTGAGCAAGTGCCAACTGATGTGAACTATGCGTGGCGCGCGGTGAAGAAAAACAACTTCCTTGCTTCCAATCCGCGCATCGCAGAATTCTTCATGACCCTCACGGGCACGATCATCACCGTGTCACCTGAAGATGATGACGAAAGCCCGACGCACCGCACCATTCCACCGCGTGCCCTATCGCCGGATGCTGCCAAATCCCTGGTTGAGGGCGGCGCCTACAAAAGCCTTCAGTGCGATGAAACAAATGGCTGCCTGCAGCCGGTTTTCAGAAACAGGACTATCGCTGCCCGCAATGCGCTGTTTTCCGTCACGGCTGAAGCGATCCAGGGACTTTCGGATGCTATCAGCAACGATACCGCCCCGCCGGACGAAGCCATTGCGCTCATCAACCTGACCACCATTCCGGTCTACAAGCACCTGGTCACGGCCAAGAGCTACAAGTACGAGTTTGTCCAGGACGACATCAACTCGATGGCGGAGCTGGTCGCGGTCGATCTGGCGATTGCCTACATTGACGAGGGCATGAACGAGATCCTGAACTCGGCCGCCAACGTCGATATTGCCGGTGACATCAACCGGGAGTTTCAAGACACGGTACGCCAGACCAAAGGCGTGCTGCAGGACCTGCGGGCGTCTGCACAGCGGAAATACGCGGAAGCCCTACGCAACCTGGAGCGTCTGAGCCTCGCTAGGGGTGAATTGGCCGCATCGTCCAACGCGATTTTCGGCAACATCATCAATCAGACCGGGGGGCAGTGATCTATGCCCGAACTCGAAATTCATACAGTTGGCGGCGGCTACTATCTCTATGATGTCTTCAACTACCTCGCGGCCTTCACCGGCTCGGGCAACTTCGGAGCACTGATTTACGGCGGCATCGTCGCTGGCGTGCTCGTGGCGGGTCTCCAATTGGCGATTTTCGGAGCAGCACGGCAGGCGGTGACCTACTTCATCGGCGTGATGCTGGTGGTTACCGTCGGCCTCGGCCCTAGGGCGCGCGTGATCATCATGGATTCCACCGTGCCGCTTGGTATCTACGGCACAGTAGACAATGTGCCGTGGTCCGTGGCCTGGGTCGGGTCTCTGACATCGAGGGCCAGCGCTTCGCTCACCGATGTGATGGAAACGCTGCTCGCTGCGCCGGATAACCTGACCTACCAGAAATCCGGAATGCTCTTTGGCTCCACCGTTCTGAGCCAAGCCGCCCGCTGGCGCTCTGTCACTCCGGTTGTTCAGGAAACCCTCGTGAACTTTATGGAAAACTGCATGGTCGATGGCTCGAACATTGGCATTGTCGATGTGGGGGAACTGGGTCAGGCGGGCAATCTGGTGGCATACATCGGCGCCAATGTCCCGCAATCTCTGGCCTATTACGATCCGGTTCTGGAAGAAACCACGACCTGCGCCGAAGGATGGCCGCAGATTACCAACCGTCTCAACAATGAAGTGCAGAATGTCCTCTACCAGAAGGCCGCTGCGGCAGACCAAAGCCACTTTGCTGCAGATCCCGCACTCTCCGCGGCCGACATGCGTCGGACACTCAACCAGTTTCAGACCTTCATCGGCATGACCTCGGCCGGCGCTCAGGCAACCATCCGGCAAACCATGTTGGTCAACTCACTGGACGGCGCGGTGCAACGGCTGATTGCCTCCTCTGGAAACAACGCGGCCATGACGGCCTATCAGGCAGCTCGAACGGAGGCCCAGACCTCGGCCAGCTACAGCGCTGTCGGGATTTCGGCTCTGAAATGGGTGCCGCTCCTGAAAATCGTCTTTGAATCGCTCTATTACGCGGCGTTTCCGCTGGCGATGATCATGATGATGACGCCCTTGGTATGGAATGTCATGAAGGGGTACTTCGGGGGCTTCCTCTGGCTTGCCGCCTGGGATCCGCTTTCCGCCATCCTGCATTCCATCGTCATGAAAGCCAGCTCCGGTTATTACCGGGAGGCAATGGGCTCCTACAGCACCGGTGCGCTCGACTATTCCCTGACCTTCGCCAATTACCTGGGCGTCCGCGCGGTCGAACAGGATGTGGGCACCATCGCGGGCTACCTGATGATGTCGGTGCCGTTTGTTTCCACGGTGATCCTGTTCGGCGCGAGCCGCATGGCGGGTCTTGCGACCTCGATGCTGAACGTAGGGCAGGGGGCCGCCATTGAATCGGGCCGCGAAGCGGCCACCGGCAATATCTCCCTCTCCAATGCCAGCATGAACAACTTCGCGGCCAACAAGTGGAACACCTCCGCAGTGCGGGATGCGGGGGCCGCCACCGTACGGATGGCAAATGGCGCAATGCGGACCGTTAACGCGGACGGTTCTTCGACCTTCGCCACCGGCACCGCCCAATCGACTGGCGGCATGTCGGCGCGGGTGGGCCAGACCATCCGGGAAGAAGTTTCCGACCGGAAAGAGGCGGCGATCCGCAACGCAACTTCGCTGCGGGATGAGTGGAGCACCGCGCTCAATCAGACCGCCGCGAACTATGCGAGCTTCGGCCGGTCCCTGGCGTCCGGCACCAGCACCGCCAGCGACAGTTCCACCTCGCAAAGCCACAGGTGGAGTGAAGAGGCCCGCGAAGCGCATACGGCAGTTGAGCGCTTTGCTGACGAGCACGGCATTTCGGTCGATGCAGCCTATAAAGTAGCGCTTTCGGCTGGACTCAAGGGTGGTGTTGCCGGAATTGAAGGCGGGATTACTGGCACGGGCATGGACACCGACACCTATCGCCGAGTGGCAGAAGCTGCCCGGGATTCCGGCCTGACGGAAACGGTTGCCAATTACGGCGACGCGGTGAAATCAATCCGGGCCAGCGAACACAGCAACCTGACCAATACCGAAGACGGCGGCGAGCGTTGGAGCATCGATAATGTGCAGCGCAAGGGCAACGCCTATGCGGAAGCACGGGAAGAGGCGGAAACCTTGGCCTCGGCCGAAAGCAAACTCATGTCGCATGGCATCAGCTACGATGGGCAGCTGACCGACGCCATTATAGGTGAATGGCGTGAGGCCGGATACCACGAGAACCAGATTTCCAACCTGCTTAACCCGAAATCCACCGCTGGCGTGAAGGCCCAGGAGGCCGCCGTGGAGAAAGTCCTTCCCGGACTGCTTCAGGAACTTGGCCTGGACCAGCCGAACCCGGGATTGGCACAGGCTCATACGCTTTCGCGCCCGAAGGAAGAAATCACGACCCAGCGCCTGCCATCGAGCGGCATGGATCATCATAAAGAGTTTGGCCGGATCACTGACGCCACAGGAAAGGTTCAGGACGCCATCGAAGGCCGCCGGACAGCTCTGTCAGAGCAGGCCACCAGTAAGGCCACTGAAAACGAGCGGGCTGTGGTGGAAGGTCAGGACTTTGGTGTGGTGCCGGGCGCTGTAGTCAAGGTTGGCACAACCGCCATGGACGTTGCTGACAGTGCCATGGATGCCGTGGGCGGAATTTCCTCCGCCATCACCGGCACGCCTCAGCTTTCGGACTATGACCGGGACGTCATGATCCGGACCATAGCTGGAGAAGCAGGACGGGAAAGTGACGCCGGTCAGGCCGCCGTGGCGCATGTGATCATGAACCGGGTCGCGGACGAACGCTGGGGCGACAATCCGGCAGAAGTTAGCTTGCAGCTCAAGCAGTTCTCGGCCTGGAATATCGGAGTTGGCGGAAACAGCATTCCAACGGATCTCGAAGAAGGCAGCGCCGAATATGAGCGGATCGGCCGGATTGTCGATGGCGTTGCCGCCGGACAAATCCCGGACGTGACGGGAGGCGCTACTCACTATTATTCACCCAAAGGAATGGAGGCGCATATAGCCGCCGGGGAGCAAAGCAATGTGGTGCCCACTTGGCTCGGTAGAGAGTCACAGGCGCGCGGGCACCAGAATGTTCAGATCGGCGGCCACATTTTCACCGGGCGCAGGAGGGACAGCGAATGAGTCTAGCTGTGGTAGCTCCGCGTCCAATGGTCGTTCAGGTAACGCTCTTGGCGCAGACGAACACCGCGTTCGGAGGCTTCAGTAGCTTCGCGGCCTTCGAAGTCCGAATCATTGTTCCTCAGCAGCCAGACGACGAACCAGGCCGTGCCTGCCAGACCATAGGCCAGAAACAGGCCCTCGAACGGGCTGAAGGTCAGCAGAACAAAGCCCACAGCGTAGGCAATTTCTTTCCAGAATTTCGTCATCAGGCGTCGCATAGGGGCTTCTCCTTTAGGGCGAACAAACATAGCAAAACACTCCTAAACAGGCAATGAAACCACAGCAATTCGAAGAACAGAAAGGAAACGGGCAATGATTTTGAGCAACACAACATGGGGCAAGGCAGTTTTGGCGGCAGCAGTGGGTTTTACCCTCCTCGGCACCCCTGCTGCCGCTGAAACACCGCAGACCGATTTCGAGTTTGACAGCCAAGTGCGTGACGCACTTCTTCGCAATCCGGACATCATTCTGGAAGTGTTCGCTCTGCTTGAAGCAAAGGAAGAAGCCGCCAAAGCCGTGAAAGACCAGGAACTGATCGCCAAAGTGGCCGACGTGCTGTTTGAAGGTCTCGATCCGGCAAAGCCGATCCTGGTGGAGTTTCAGGACTACAACTGCGGGTACTGCCGCCGGGCACACCCCGTTGTCGCCTCTCTGAAGTAAACCATGCCGGACCTGCAGCTGGTCCTGATGGAAACCCCTGTCCTGGGCAAGGAATCGACATTCACCGCCAAGGCGGCGCTGGCGCTGAAAGCGCTGAAGGGCGTGGACGCCTACCGCGAATTTTCCGATGCCATGATGTCGGTTCAAGGCAAGGCCAGTGCAGCGACCACCATCCGCACGCTGGCGGAGCTGGGCCATGATCCGGAGGAAGTTACCGCTGCGGTGCAGGAAGGTCTTGGCGCGGAAGATCTGGATAAAGCCAAGCGCCTGGCTGCCGCTCTCGGCGCAACCGGCACCCCGTATTTCGTCGGCCCCGGCGGCATCATCCGCGGCGCGGCCCCGGCAGAACGCCTTCGGAAAATCACCAACGCACCGGAAGGCAGCGGGGAGGGCTCGATCTAGAAAAAAACGGCAGCGGCGGGCAATGGCAGCAATATCTCGGCATTGGATGAGGCCCACAGCCGGGCAAACACAGCCCGCCGCTGCCAAGCTGATTACTCCACAGGGACCGAAAGTAAAGCCGGTCCAGCGATTTCAAAAAGGGAATTTTCAGTGAAGAAGAGCAAGCGTGCAGTCGCGGTTTCGAGCCCGATGGTTCCGGCTGGATGCATGGGAAACGCCAACCAGGCTTCGGCCAACATCATGAGGTGCCAATGATGTTCACGCTGAATGGAAAAAACTTTGCGTTTCCGAAGACGTTTTCGGACGCCATCAATGCTTCGTGTGCTTCCAGCCTATGCCTTTCTTGATGAGTAGCAGCCCTTATTTGGGCTGCCAATGGAACGGCGCTTGCTTCTGTGTCCGGAGAAGTCCGGAAGAATACAGCCGCAGCTTACTACGGGAGCATCGTTCAGTTGTGTGAGTGCTGTCTTGCTGCGCACGGCAGCCGGAAATGGCTTGAAACTTGCTTTGAAGGCATAGACATTTTGGTTGGAATAGAGGAGGAGCAGATTTTTCAGTTGGAAGGATGCTGTCCCAATGGATTGTTTTTCTACTACGTTTTTCCCGGATCTGATCCGGAGTAATGACCTGAGGGGGGGCAGTTATGATCCGATCCGAGCTTGCGGATAAAATTTCCTGGGAGAACCCGCATCTGACCAAGGAAGAGGCAGACCGGGTCGTCCGGGTAGTTTTTGAGGAGATCATTAAATCGCTCTCTGACGGCGGCCGCGTCGAGCTCCGTGGATTTGGCGCTTTTTCTGTCAGGGCCCGCGAAGCGCGCCCCGGGCGCAATCCTAAAACGGGGGAAGCTGTCGATGTCGATTCAAAGCATGTACCGTTTTTTAAGACAGGCAAGCTTTTGAAGCAGAGGCTGAACGGCGGCTGAGACGGACGAGGCGTTTTCGGCGGTGGACGGGCGGCGGCTGTTCCTGATTGTGTAGATGCTGCTTATTGGAAGCGCATTGGACCGCACTGGCGCTGTCGAGCTGATTGTTGGAGCGCTGAAACCGTTGATGGCCTTGGCGGGTCAATGGGCTGCGCTTGATATCGTCTATGTTGTCACGTCGGTACTGACCGAGGTTTTGACCAAAAGCGCGGTTGCGGTGATCATGACGCCGCTGGCGGCGGGGCTTGCGACAGCCCTAGACCCCATGATCGGTTTCTGAACTGACTGGTAAGGCAGCCACACCAGACTCACGAAATTGGGCAGGCGTGACACCGTAGACCTGACGGAAGTGCCGCAGAAAATGTGATGCATCCGCGAACCCGGCATCAGCTGCGATATCCGAGATCCTGTCGGTCGAGTGGAGCAAGCGCCAGGCGCCATAACGGGTTCGCAGGAATCGGTAGTATGTCGATGGTGACTGTCCGAGACTGCGAGTAAAGCGCCGCGCAAGCTGCCGAGTGCTAAGACCGACGCGGTCTGCAAGATTTTCAAGCGGGACCGGCGCGTTCAGTGTCTGTTCCATGATGCCAACCACATGCCGCACGACGCTGTCGGCAACCTCGCGGATCTCGGAAGTAAACTGCGCCTGCGGATATGATGCCTCTCTGCGGTGATTGAGAACTAGGTGCCTAAGGCTTTGCTGGGCAAGCTCTTGCCCGCAGTGGCGACCAACTAGATATAAGGCGAGGTCCGAGGCTCCAGTCGAACCGGCACAGGTGATCCTGTCGTCAGCGTCAAAAAAAATCCGGTCTGAAATCGCGTTGACGTCGGGGAATTGCGCGGCGAATTCTTCGTGGACGTTCCAATGCACGCAGGCCGTTCGCCCCTTCATCAGACCAGCGCGAGCGATGTTAAAGGTACCAGTGCAAAGGCCGATCAGAGTTACCCCGTTCTCGGCCGCTTCCCGCAAGTAGCTGGTCAGCCAGGCTGGCTGCAGGCGTTGAGGGTAGTCGTTGCCACCCACGACAGCGATGTAGTTGAACCGGTCTGGCTCCAGTGGGCCGCTGTCCGGCGTGATCGCAAGCCCACAGCTGGCCCTCGGGCGGCCCTTGCCCATGATAACCCAGCCGCATTCTAATTGGCGGCTTTGTCCGCCAACATCAGCAGCCAACCGCAAAGCGTCCACAAAGCCGGCAAAAGCGTTCAGCGTGAAGTTGTCGAGCACTATGAGACCAACCCGCAGCTTTTGCCGGCCATCTTTGAAGGCATCCAATGTTGTTGGCGGGTGGGGCATTCTGGTTTCTGCCTGTTTTGTCCACAAAGTTCAATATAATGTCATGTTTATTCTATTGGATGCCCAGTCCAGCATCTACAGTGAATTCCCTGAGCATAGTGAAGAACCTGGGGGGACCATATGACCAAGAATAGGATTGCGGCAGCAGTAGCTATCGCCGCATGCAGTGCATTTTCCACGGCAGCATTCGCTCAGGAGCACAAGTTCCGAGTCAATATGCCGGGCAATGAAGAATCCATCGCCTACAAGTCTGTCGAGCGTTTCGATGAAGTTCTCACGGAGTTGACCGGGGGTGCGACCGACATGAAGCTTTTTGCGAACTCGGCACTGGGGGACCAGGAAAGTTCGCTAGAGGCGCTCCAGACCGGGTTGCTGAACATGGCGACAATAGAGACGCCGATCACCTCGGTGGTTCCTGAGCTGGGCGCTACCGCGCTGCCCTATATCTTTTCTAGCCGTGACCACGTGAAAGCGGCATTAGATGGAGAGGCTGGCGAAAAAATTGAGGCCATGCTGATCAAGAAGGGCCTGCGCCCAGTGGCGTACCTCGAAGGCGGCTTCCGCCAGATCACCAACAGCGTGCGCCCGATCTATACGCCCGCCGATCTGGAGGGTGTGAAGATGCGAACCCCGGGCAGCAGCCTGCGCATAAAGATTTTCAACCATTATGGCGCAAACGCCTCTCCGCTGCCTTTTGCCGAACTGTACTCGGCGCTGCAGACCGGCGTTTTCGACGGTCAGGAAAACCCCGTTATTTGGGCCAAGTCTCAGAAGTTCTACGAGGTGCAGGACTACCTGTCTCTGACCAACCACCTCTATACGGTCACCTACCTCTTGATTGCTGAGAACGACTGGCAGGCGCTGTCGTCCGCGCAGCAAGAAGCGATGATGCAGGCCGGCGATGCGGCCGAGGCGTATTCCGTCGAACTGGGCACTAAAGCCGACAAGGAAATCGTCGCCTTTCTCACCGAAGAGAGCATGCAGGTGAACTCGGCAGACACCCAAGCCTTCACGGCGCGGTCCACACCGATCTGGGAAGAATGGGCCAATGAACAGGGCGAAGACGCGAAGGCGCTGGTCCGACTTATAACCAGCGCCCGCCCGGTCCAGTAACGCGACAAGAAGGTCACGATAAATGATCAACCGCGCCCTTGAAGCTGTTATCGCGGCCCTGCTGCTGGCCGCAGTGGGTGTCGCTTTCACGGCGGTCGCCTATCGCTACGCACTGGGTTCCGCGCTCAGCTGGAGCTTCGAGGTGTCCCTCGCGCTGCTGACGTATATCACCTTCCTCGGCGCCTACCTGGCGCTGAGGAAAGGAGCCCACCTCAAGGTAGACCTTCTGGTCACACGCATGCCGCGCGGTTTGCGTGGGGTGCTCTACCTCGCGAACCAAGCCATCATCGGCACGATCGGCTGGATCATGGCCTGGCACGGTGGTCGGCAGGTGTTGCGCTTTGCTGAGCAGAAGACTACCGTGCTGGAGATTTCGACCACCTGGTACTATGCAGCCATCCCGGTCGCCGGTGCGCTCATCATGCTGGATGCCACTACCTCCGGACTGTGCGGGGTTTCACGGCTGGCCAAGGGGCAAGAAGCCGACACCGGCGCCAGCGAACCCGCAGAGATCTGAACCATGACACTCCTACTTGTACTCGCGGCCCTTCTCGGGCTGATCGGCTTCGGTGTGCCCATCGCCTTCGCGCTGATCTCCATCGCCGTCGGCATCTTCTACCTGGCCGATGTCGACCAGATCATCATTGCGCAGCGGCTCTACCGCGGCGTCCAGAGCTTCCCGCTGCTTGCGGTGCCGTTGTTCATCCTCGCGGGCCAGATTATGAGCCGCTCGGGCATTTCCGGCCACTTGGTGGAATTTGCCAAGACCCTCGTCGGGCAGATGCGCGGCGGCCTTGCGGCGGTGAATGTGGTCACCTCAATGTTCTTTGCAGGCATGTCCGGCACCTCGATGTCCGATACCGCAGCGGTCGGCGGGATGATTATCGACCCGATGGTCAAACGTGGCTATTCCCGCGCCTTCACCGGCGCCGTGACCGCAGCCTCCTCGACCATCGGCATCATCATTCCGCCATCGGTCCCGATGGTGATCCTTGGTGCCTATCTCGGGATTTCCACCGGTGCGCTGTTTGCCGCCGGGCTGATCTCCGGCCTGCTGCTGGGCCTGGCGCTGATTGCTGCCGCCTGGCTGATCTCGATCCGCGCGGGCTACCCGGTTGAGGCGCCGTTTTCGGCCCGTCGCGCCGCCACCGCCTTCGGCAAGGCGCTGCCCGCACTGCTGATGCCCGCGATCATCCTGGGCGGCATCCTGTTCGGTATCTTCACCCCGACCGAAGCCTCCGCCGTCGCCGTCGTCTATGGCGCTGCCGTAGGCATGCTGTACTACCGCACCCTGACGTTGCATGTCCTGTACCAGACGCTGTGTGAAGCGGCGGTTCTGTCAGGCGCGGTGATGATGGTGACGGCGGCCGCGCATGTCATGGGCTTTGCCTTCACCTACGAGCAGCTGGCCGAAAGCATCCTCAAACCGCTGGCTGAGCTCCAAGTCTCCCCGGTCCTCTTCCTGGTGATGCTCAGCGTGATCATGATTGTCGCGGGCACCTTCCTCGACGGGATCGCGATGATCTTTATCGTTGTGCCCCTGTTCTTCCCGGCCATCGAGCTGCTTGGCATTCATCCCGTGCATTTCGGCATGGTGGTGGTGCTGTGCTGGGGCATCGGCCAACAGACCCCACCGGTCGGCGCGGCGCTGTTTATCACGTCGGCCATCGCCAAGGTGGACATGCTGACGCTGACCCGTGCCAACCTGCCCTTCATTGCGGTGATGCTGCTGGTGCTTGCAGCGGTGATCCTCTTCCCTGAAACCCTTGTGCTCTCGATCCCGAGCGCACTGGGCCTCTGACCTTCAAGACTGAAAAGGTACTTGTTCCAATGATGACCCCAAACCGTTTCATCGACGTGATCTACACTCACACGGACGGCGAGCCGACCTGCATTATTCCTGGCGGCATCCCTTATCCGCAGGGGCTAGACATCGTCGGCAAGCGCGATTTCATCCGAGAGCACTACGACTTCGTACGCACCGGCCTCCTGCGTGAGCCGCGCGGCCATCACGACATGGTCGGCGTCTTCGTCACCCCTCCGTCAAGCCCGGATTTTGATGCCGGAATGCTGTGGTGCGACGGCGACGACTTCATGGAGATGTGCGGCCACGGCACTATAGCGCTGTCGATGGCGATGATCTCCCACGGCATGGTCCACACCACCGTCACAGACGTGGCCAAGATTCGCTTCGAGACCCCGGCCGGGCCGGTCACATCGGAAGTCGGCTTCGAGGACGGCCAGGTCGCCTGGACCCGGTTCCAGAACGTGCCGGCGTTCGTGCTGCACGCCGATGTGCCGGTGACGCTGCCGGGTGTGGGCGAAGTGCTCTGCGACATCTGCTTTGGAGGGAATTTCTTTGCCGTGCTTAAATGGCCCTATCCGGAGACCCCGATCGGCCCGGATAATGGCAAGATGCTGTCTGAGATGGGCGTTCTGGTGAAGGATCAGATCAATGCCAAGATGGACGTTCAGCACCCGACTGAAAAGCACATCAAGGGGCTGAACTTCACTACCTTCTGGCAGGAACCCGACGACGCCGACAGCCTGTACCGCAATGTCCACGTGTTTTCCGATGGCAAGCTCGACCGGTCGCCGGGCGGCACCGGCACCTCGATGATGATGGCCTATTTCGAGCGCCGCGGCGAGATGAAGATCGGTGACGTGATCCGCTCCGAGGGGCTTCTGGGCATCGGCCGTTTCGAGGGCCAGCTGCTGGGCGAGACCGAGGTTGGTGGCGTGCGCGCCGTGGTGCCGACCGTCAAGGGCACGGCGAAAGTAACTGGTTATGCAAAATGGCGGGTGGACGAAACCGACCCGGTTGGCCGCGGCTTCGTGGTGACCTGAAGAGCGCGTTTAGAATAAAGATCTTTACCCTATCCAGAAAACGCCGATACCAAGCTGGCTGCCACCAAGGCTGCCAGCTTTCTTACCTCAATGGGATTACCCCCAACTTCCATATGAGGCATGTCCCGGAGAGGTATAGCTCCGGGTAGTGCCCTTGGTGTCGTCCGCGCCCACCATCATGCTCCGAAAGGCGCCATCAAGGGCGCGGTGGTCATCGGTGAATTTTCGGTAGAAATGGGTTATGACAGACAACCTGCAATCGTGGGGCCGAAACCGGAGTGGCTGCGAACGGGTCAATGCAGGATGTGACGTGCTCCCCTGAAATGTCCTCGCTTTGAGGTTAGCCTGTTCTCCAACTGAGGAGACAGACGATGAAGAGAAGCCGGTTCAGCGAAGAGCAGATCATAGGCATTCTGAAGGAGCATCAGGCCGGGCTGGGCGCGAAAGAGTTGTGCCGCAAGCACGGCATCAGCGATGGAACCTTCTACAAGTGGCGGTCGAAGTATGGCGGCATGGAAGTTTCAGACGCCCGGCGGCTGAAGGCACTGGAGGCAGAGAACGCCAAGCTGAAAAAGATGCTGGCGGAGCAAATGCTTGATGTCGCCACGCTGAAAGAGATGCTTGGAAAAATGTATGGTCCGCCCCGCGGTTGCAAGTCGCGTGGTGACGTTATGGCTTGCGTAAATGTATCCGGCCTC
>NZ_JBHUPT010000092.1:0-402 GCF_049056525.1 Leisingera coralii
CCGATCAAGCGCCGCTGCACGACCGGCAAAGAACGCAGGGTCTCGCGTTGGGAACACGAGCATCTGATAGATCAGATGCGGCCTCGCCTCGGCGGAGCGGACGATCCAATGACGCTACGCCGCTGCACGGTCGAACACCCCTTTGGTACGATCAAAGCCTGGATGGGAACGACGCACTTCCTGACGCGGCGATTCAAGAACGTCCGAACGGAGATGGCATTGAACGTTCTTGCCTACAACATGAAGAGAATGATCTCTCTGGTTGGTGTTCGCGGGCTGAGGAAAGCGATACCGTCCTGAAAGGCAGTTCAACCTCGCTGTCCATTTGCAGGATCAACGCCGAGATCGCTCGGGAACGAGGCGAAGGCCGCTGATAACGGCGAGTTTCCACACAGCCTCGGC